>JAGWVG010000110.1 GCA_018970965.1 Alphaproteobacteria bacterium
AGGCACTCGTAGTCCTTCACCGGGCCGAAGATGCGCGCGCAGAACAGGCCGTCGCGCTCGGGCTTGAAGGTGCGGTAGTTGATCGTCTCGGGCTTCTTGATCTCGCCGAAGGACCACGAGCGGATGCGCTCCGGGCTGGCGAGGCCAATCTGGATCTGGTCGAAGGTTTCGGGCTTCGCCATCTGGTTGGTGAACTTGGTCAGGTCGTTCATGGTTCGGTTCCCTTACGGGTGAAATCTCTGGTGCGCAGCGTGGGAGCGGGCCCACCCCCGACCCCTCCCGCAAGCGGGAGGGGGGAGTTTCAGATGACCGACACCCAATCCCCCGCCCGCCCCTCCGGTTCGCAGTTCGTCAACGTCGGCGAACGCACCAACGTCACCGGCAGCGCCGCGTTCAAGAAGCTGATCCTGGCCGGCGACTATGTGAAAGCCGTCGAGGTTGCGCGCCAGCAGGTCGAGAACGGCGCGCAGGTGATCGACGTCAACATGGACGAGGGCCTGCTCGACGCGGTCGAGGCGATGACCACCTTCCTCAAGCTGATCGCCGCCGAACCCGACATCGCCCGCGTGCCGGTGATGATCGACAGTTCAAAGTGGGACGTGATCGAGGCCGGCCTGAAATGCGTTTCGGGCAAGCCGATCGTCAATTCGATCAGCATGAAGGAAGGCGAGGCGGCCTTCCTCGCCCAAGCCCGCAAATGCATGGCCTATGGCGCGGCTGTGGTCGTTATGGCCTTTGACGAGACGGGTCAGGCAGATACCAAGGATCGCAAAGTCGAAATTTGCGAGCGCGCCTATAAGCTGCTGACGGGCATTGGCTTTCCACCGGAAGATATCATCTTTGACCCCAATGTCTTCGCTGTCGCCACGGGCATTGACGAGCATAATAATTACGGTGTCGATTTTATTGAGGCTGCGCGCGAAATTAAGGCGCGCTGCCCGCATGTGCATATCTCAGGCGGGCTGTCCAACCTCTCTTTCAGTTTCCGTGGGAATGAACCCGTGCGTCGCGCGATGCACAGTGTTTTCTTGTACCACGCCATCCCCGCGGGGATGGACATGGCGATCGTCAACGCCGGGCAGCTGGATGTCTATGACACCATCGATCCAGACCTGCGCGATGCGTGTGAGGATGTGATCCTCAACCGCCGTGCCGACGCGACTGAGCGGCTGATTACGCTGGCTGAACGGTTTAAGGGAACTGATGCGGCAGCTGAAAAGGCTGCCGAAGAATGGCGCGGTTGGCCGGTGACCAAGCGGCTGGAACACGCCCTCGTCAAAGGAATCGATGCCTATATTGTTGAAGATACTGAAGAAGCCCGCCAACACGCAGCGCGCCCGATTGAGGTGATTGAAGGCCCGTTGATGGACGGGATGAATGTGGTGGGGGATTTGTTCGGCTCGGGCAAAATGTTCCTGCCGCAGGTCGTCAAATCCGCGCGCGTGATGAAAAAGGCAGTCGCCCATCTCATCCCCTTTATTGAGGCAGAGAAGACCGCCGGCCAAAAGGCCAAGGGCCGCATCATCATGGCCACGGTGAAGGGCGATGTGCATGATATTGGCAAGAACATCGTCGGCGTGGTGCTGCAGTGCAATGGCTATGAAGTCATTGATCTGGGCGTGATGGTGCCGTGGCCCAATATCTTGGCCGCAGCCAAAGAGCATGATGCCGATATTATTGGCCTTTCTGGGCTGATTACACCGTCGCTTGATGAAATGGTGACTGTCGCGGAAGAAATGCAGCGTGCGGGCTTTACCATCCCCTTGCTGATTGGTGGGGCAACAACATCCAAGGTGCACACCGCGCTTAAAATTGACCCAGTTTATGATGGGCCAGTGATCCATGTTCTCGATGCCAGCCGCGCAGTGGGGGTGGCTTCGCAATTGCTGTCAGATACGCAGCGAGATGGCTATGTGGCGGGCATTGCGGAAGATTATCAGCATGTCCGCGATGTCCGGGCAGGCAAAGACCCCAGCGTGTTGTTGAGCCTGGCGGATGCACGTGCCAACGCCTTTGTGGCAGATATGGCGCATAAGGCGCCAACGCCTGCCCAACCGGGGCTGCACGTGTTTGACGATTGGAGCCTCGCTGATCTGCGCGCAGTGATTGATTGGACGCCCTTTTTTCGTGCGTGGGAATTGCACGGCACCTATCCTGCCATTCTTGAAGATGAAGTGGTCGGTGAAAGTGCGCGTAATCTGTTTGCCGATGCCAATAAGATGCTCGACACCATTATCGCCGAGAAATGGCTGACGGCCAAAGGCGTGGTGGGCCTGTGGCCCTGCGCGCGCGATGGCGATGATGTGGTTGTCCATCTGGCGGAGGAAGAACGCCACGTAGCCTTCAGCTTCTTGCGCCAGCAAATCCGCAAGAGCCGTGATCGCGCCAATATGTGTTTGGCGGACTTTATCAGCCCTGATGGCGATTGGATGGGGGGCTTTGCCGTTGGCATTCATGGCATTGATGCGCATGTCGCACGCTTCAAGGCGGCGCATGACGATTATCAAGATATTCTCCTCAAAGCCTTGGCCGATCGCTTTGCGGAGGCCTTTGCAGAGCGGCTGCACCAGCATGTGCGCACAACGCTTTGGGGCTATGCCCCGGGCGAGCAGCTGACCAACGAGGCCCTGATCCGTGAAGAATATCGCGGCATCCGCCCGGCCCCTGGCTATCCCGCATGCCCCGACCATAGCCATAAGCCGATTTTGTTTGATCTGCTCAAGGCCAATGAAACTGTGGGGCTGGAATTGACCGAAAGCTTTGCCATGCTGCCGACCGCGGCCGTTTCGGGCTTTTACTTCGGCCATCCCGACAGTGAATATTTCGGTGTTGCACGCATCGGGCAGGATCAATTGGAAGATTATGCCGCGCGGCGTGGCGTTGATATGGCAACTGCGACCCGCTGGCTGCGCCCCAATTTGGACTAGCGCAGATAGGCCTGTTAGAAAAAGGCCCGCGCCTTCATCAGGTGCGGGCCATTTTCTGCCAGGGACAATCGGGCTTAACGTGCCCGCTTTGGTGGCGGCGGAACAGTAATCTTGACCGTTTCGCCATTATTACCGGGGAAGCCGGTGAACATCGCTTCAATCAAATTGGGGACAAGATAGCCCAAATTATTGTTGAGCGATTGGGCCTGTGCCTTACCTTCAAACACGCGCTCGCCAGAGCCTGCACGTTCAATGCGCAGGTCCAGCTGGCTGGTGAAGACTGTATAGCTTTCGACACTGTCATGCAGGCCGCCCGGGCCAAACAGGAAGGGATCGTAAAAGCCCGGATAATAGCCATAATAGCGGCCGCGCAAGCCATGGCCCCAATAGCCAAAGCCACCGCACCACGGATCATAATAACCCCAGCAACGGCCCATATTGGCCGTGGGGACCGTGCGGACTTTCTCCCGCCCGCGGTCGACGCCATAGGCCATTTTTACGACCAGCGACGGCGTTTCTCCCGCAGCAGCGGGACGGAACCCAAGGCTGGTCAATTTGCCCGCGACAAGCTGGGCATAGCTGCCAAATTCTAGCCCGCCATTCAGCTGGGGATCATCAGAACGGACAGTAAAGGTCTGCCCCTGGGCAGCGGGCATTTGCTGGAAGCGGCTGACCCGCGCATCAAAATTTTGTGCACAGGCCGTGATGCCCAGCAAAAGAAGCGGTACAGTTGCGCGCAACACATTTACAAATCGCGACATATTCTCAGTTCCTTGCACGACTCAGTTCCCCTGGTCGTTCAGCATAGCGAAACTCTACGCGCTGTGCTGAATGGAGGTTGAACAAATTTAACGTTGGAGGCCAAGTGCCTGATAAGTCGCAGCCAAGGTGGGGGCTGCAAGGCTTGCGGCCCGATCAGCGCCGTTCACCAAAATAGCGTCCAGCGCTGCCGTGTCGGTGCGCAGCGCATTGAAGCGATCTGTAATTGGCCGCAGCTTTTCCACCAACACTTCTGCAAGGGCCGGTTTAAACGCGCCAAAGCCTTGGCCGCCAAAACGCGCCAGCACGGCATCCACGCTTTCATCGGCCATTGTCGCGTAAATGCCGACCAAATTCAGTGCCTCGGGGCGGCCTTCCAGCTCTTTGGCTGAAGCGGGCAGGGGCTCTGGATCGGTCTTGGCCTTGCGGACCTTTTGCAGGATTGTATCGGCATCATCCGTCAAATTGATCCGGCTCATATCTGAGGGATCAGATTTGGACATTTTGGCGCTGCCATCGCGCAGGCTCATAATGCGTGCGGCACCGCTTTTGGGGATGATGGGATCGGGCAGGGTAAAGACGGGGGCGTCTTCGCTGGCAAAATCATTGTTAAACTTTTGCGCAATATCCCGCGCGAGTTCGAGATGCTGCTTCTGGTCTTCGCCCACGGGCACATGCGTTGCTTGATACAGCAACACATCTGCCGCTTGCAGCACGGGGTAAGTAAACAGCGCAATTGACGCGCCTTCACGGTTTTTGCCCGATTTATCTTTGAATTGCGTCATCCGGTTGAGCCAGCCCATGCGGGCTGTGCCATTGAGCAGCCATTGCAGCTCTGCGTGCGCGGGGACGCGCGCTTGGTTGAAAAGGATTGATCGATCGGTATCAATGCCACAGGCGACGAGGGCTGCGGCCATTTCACGCGTGTTGGCCGCCAATTCCTTCGGGTCATGGGGCAGGCTAATCGCGTGCAAATCAGCAAGGAAATAGAGGCAATCGCCGTCCACTTCCTCTTGCATGCGCACCCAGTTGCGGATCGCGCCCAGATAATTGCCCAAATGCAGGCTGCCTGTGGGCTGAATGCCGGATACGACGCGCATGATCTTCACTTTCCTTCGGGGCAGAGGGTTGGACTCGCCTGCCCGGTTAATAAAACTGAAAAGGGCCGATGCCCTGTCGGGCAGCTGAGCGCAAGAGCTTGGCTTAGCTGGTGGAGGCCTCATCCGGGCGACGGCGGCGCAGCAGGATCATCGCATCCTCGCGGTTGATGCCGCCGATCAGCCAACCAAGGCCGAAATAGACAATTCCGCCCGAGCCAATCAGCACCGAGAGCGCGACCATGCGGGCCAAAGTGCCGCCATTAAACATTGGGCCGATCAGCAGATTAACCCCATATAAGGTGGCGCCCATCGCCAAGGCTGAGACAAGCTGCCGCGCGACACGGCTGGCGACTTCGGCCGAAATTGTCAGATGACCGCGCTTGTGCAGCGTGAAATAGAGCATCGCGCAGTTCAGCCACGCTGTGAGCGCCAAGGCAGCGGCAAGGCCATAAAGCCCAAATATTGGCACCAGCGCGAAATTGAGCGCGACATTGGCGGCCAGTACCCATATGGCGATGCGCAGCGGTGTCTTGGTATCTTCCCGCGCGAAAAAGCCGGGGGTGAAGACTTTAACCAGAACATAAGCGGGCAGGCCGAGGGCAATGATGCCCAGGGTTGTGCCAGTAATGACCGCATCTTCCGGGCGGAAGGCGCCGCCACGGAACAGCGCAGTCACCAGCGGCACGCCCGCGGCAGCAAATGCAATGGCTGCGGGCAGCGTCAGCAGCATGCCCAGCTCTAAGGCTTGGTTTTGGATCTTCTCGGCTTCATCCGCTTTGCCTTGATCAACAAATTTGCTGATTGCGGGCAAGATGGCAGTGCCAAGTGCCGTGCCGATAATGCCCAAAGGCAATTGGTTGAGCCGGTCTGCATAGTTTAAATGGGCCATCGAGCCTTCCGCCAGATAGCTGACGAACTGCGTGTCGATAAGAATGCTCACCTGATACACGCCTGCCGCAAAGGTGGCGGGAATGACCACGCGGAAAAACTGGCGGACACCCGGTGATATGCGCGGACGACGCAGGCGCAGCGAAATTCCCGCTTTATGCGCCGACCATAAGACCAACGCCAACTGGACCACGCCGCCGATTACAACTGCAATGGCAAGAGCTTGGGCGCTTTTCTCTCCCCCATCGCGCACCAGCAGCAGCGCGATCAGCATTGCAAGGTTCAGCAAGGCTGGCGCGAACGCGGCGGCTGCAAATTTCTGCATGGAATTCAGCACGCCTGAATAAAGCGAGACGAGGCTGATCAGCATCAAATAGGGAAAGGTGAGGCGGGAA
>JAGWVG010000111.1 GCA_018970965.1 Alphaproteobacteria bacterium
CGCTTGGCGGCGTAACTGATCAGACCATTGCCGCCATGTGTGCGCTTGGGGCTGAGCCCAGCCGCATTCGTGCCGCCATTGGCCCCTGCATCTCGCGCACATCTTATGAGGTCGATGACGCCTTTGTGCGCCACTTTGAAGGGCATGACCCGGCCAATGAGCGCTTCTTCTCGCCGGGGCGCCTAGGGCACCATCAATTTGATTTGGAAGGCTATGTTGCGCATCGCTTGGCGGCTGCGGGCATTGGCACGGTCACGGCGCTGGGGCGCGATACCTATGCGGATGCCGACACATTTTACAGCTTTCGCCGGGCAACCCACAAAGGTGAGCCGGGCTATGGCCGCCAGATTTCGTTGATCGGCTTGCCCATTTCTTGAGGACCGCTTAGCACCCTTGGCAAAGACCAAAGGGGGGATGCATGGACCGCGCACAAAAATCAGGATTGCTGGCCGGGGTTATCCTGTTTGCAGCGATGCTGTTGATGGCCGCCCCTGCGGGCATGACGCCGCTTGCATGGCGCACGGCCGCCTTGGTCGTTTTGATGGCGGTGCTGTGGATGACCGAGGCCTTGCCGCTGACTGTCACCGCGCTGCTGCCCTTTGTTGCGCTGCCGTTCATGGGGGTGATGACGGCGGATAAAGTGGCCGCTGCATATTATTCGCCCATACTCTTTCTCGTGCTGGGCGGCGCATTTATTGCGCTCGCGATTGAACGTACCGGTCTTCACCGCCGCTTTGCGCTGGCCATTTTGGCGCGCGGAGGGCGGTCAGCTGGCGGATTGTTAATGGCGTTCATGCTGGCCACGGCATTTATCTCAATGATTGTGTCGAACACCGCAACTGCCTTGATTATGATGCCAATTGCAGTTGCAGTATTGCGCGCCAATCGCACTGCCGAAGGGGATGTAAATGGCCTGGCCGGCGCTTTGCCGATGGGCATTGCCTTTGCCGCGTCGATTGGTGGGCTCGGCACATTGGTTGGCTCTCCCACCAATGCCATTGCCGCCGGGTTGATTGAAAAGAGCACCGGCTTTCATATCAGCTTTGTCACATGGTCGATGTACGGCCTGCCCATTGTGGCGCTGGCGCTCCCCATTTGCTGGCTGATTTTGATGCGCGTCCAACGTGTGGCGGATGGGCATTTTGATGCCGCGGCCACGCACGCCAGCATTGGCGATGTGGGCCCATGGACGACAGCCGAAAAGCGCCTGGTGCCGCTTATCATCACCGTCGTTCTTGGCTGGGTGTTGCTGCCGCTTTTGGCAGAGCAATTGCCTAAAGGCATGGTGGAAGATGGGACTGTTGCCATTCTCGTCGCGCTGCTGCTGTTCATTGTGCCCGATGGCACGGGGCGGCCCATTTTGGTGTGGAAAGAGGCTGACCGCGCACCCTGGGGCGTCATCATGATGTTTGGCGGTGGGCTGGCGCTGGCTGCGGGCATCAGTGCTTCGGGCCTTGCCCTGTGGCTGGGCGAGGTGCTGCGCCCCTTGGGCAGCGTAAACCCAATCATTGTTGCGATGGTGTTGGTGGCAATTGTCATTGTCGTCACCGAATTTGCATCCAACGTGGCAACTGCATCGGGTGTTATGCCCGTGGTTGGCGGGTTGATTGCAGCGACGGGGGCTGACCCGGCGTTACTGGCCGTCAGTGCCGCTATTGCGTCCAGCTGGGGCTTCATGCTGCCATCAGGCACAGGCCCAAATGCGATTGCCTGGGCGACCGAGCATATCGCGTTGCCGCGCATGTTGCTGGCGGGCTTGCTGCTTGATTTGGCCGGTATTCCACTGATCGTGGGGATATTATGGGCCGTTGGCCTGTTTCTGGCCTAAGCCTGCCCGCCTAAGCCCAGTCTAAGATGGTCCAGCCGCGTTTTGCGGCCAGTGCGCGCAGCGGAGGGTGTGGGTTGGTCGCAAAACCCTCATCGGCCCAGCTAAGGCAGGGGGCATCTGAAACATGGTCAGAGAAAAAGCGGATATGGCATTGGGGGCGATCTAGGCCTTTTCGTGCCATCCAGCTTTCCACCATGCGCAACTTGGCCGGGCCATAACAATTTTCCCCTGTGATCTTTGGGGAAATGGCATCGTCCAAAGGCGTCGTCTGTGTGGCAATCACATCTTTAATGCCCAACAAGTTCGCAATCTCGCGCACATAAAAGGCGTAGGATGCTGTTGCCAAAACCACGCGGCGGCCTTCGGCACGTTCCTGCTCTACGCGAGCAAGCGCTTCGGCCAAGCTGTTGCGCGCCAGCGTGAAGCCCGCAAAGCCGCGGGCCAATTTTGTGAGGGGGCTGTTTGGGATGCGCGCGCCCATGAGCAACGCCAAGTTCAGCTCTTTCAAGCGACCGCGACCAATAAAACGCAGCGCGAATCCAAGGCTGGTGAGGAGGACCAACGGCAAAAAAATGACGCGCCACGGCCGGTAGCGCGGCACGGCATAAGCAAGAAACGGCCCAAAGGTGGCCGCCCGCGTCAATGTTTTATCCATATCAAAGATAGAAAGCTGGTGCATCCGCGCGCCTTTGGACCAATCCAGCTTGCCGATCCAGCAGTTATGCAGCACTGTACCCAAAGATGACGGATATGGCGGACATTGTAATCGATCAGGATGGCTCAATTGCCCGCGTGCGCGTTACGGGGCGGCTGACGCTGGCCGGGCTTGGCAATGTTGCGGATCGGTTGGACGCGCTTGCCTTATCACCCGCGCAGATTGATCTGTCGGGCGTCGAGCGGATGGATACTGTTGGCGCTTGGGTCATCCAACGCTTTGTTGAGCGGACGGGTGCAAAAATTGTGGGCGCCCATCCCGATGCCCAGCGGCTGATCGCGCTGGTGCATGCAACCGAACGCGATGTTCGGGTCCGGCATGAGCCGCCTTTTGCGCCCCTTCGTGTGATCAATGAAATTGGCGAAGCGGCAATCTTGGCGTGGCAAACATTGCTGGGCCTTGTTGCCTTTTTTGGCAGTGTCGTGATTGCCAGTTGGGATTTGATCCGCAGCCCACGCCGTATTCGGGTGAATGCTGTGGTGCATCGCTTTGAATTGGTTGGCGTTAAGGCGTTGGGCATTATTGGCCTGATGAGCTTCCTCATCGGCATTGTGATTGCGCAACAAGGCGCGGTGCAGCTGCAGCAATTTGGTGCTGAAGTGTTGACCGTTAATCTGATCGGCCGGATTACCACGCGTGAACTGGGTGTGCTGATGACCGCGATCATGGTGGCGGGTCGATCTGGCTCAGCCTTTGCCGCGCAGCTTGGCACGATGAAGCTGACTGAAGAAATTGATGCCATGCGCACCATTGGTGTGTCGCCGATGGAGGCGCTGGTGCTGCCGCGCATGTTGGCCTCAATCATCATGATGCCGTTGCTGGGCTTTTACGCAACGCTGATTTCGATCATTGGCGGCGGGCTATTCTGCTGGATTTCGTTAGAAATTCCGCCCGTAACTTTTGTACAGCGCTTGCAAGAAGTTATCCCGCTGACCGATCTTTGGGTCGGGCTGTTAAAGGCGCCAGTCTTTGGCGGTATTATTGCGATGACAGGGTGTTTTCAGGGTCTGCAAGTCTCGGGCAATGCGGAGGAAGTGGGCCTCAAGACAACGGCGGCTGTTGTTCAGGCGATCTTCTTGGTCATTGTGCTCGATGCGTTTTTCGCGGTGTTCTTTACACAAATTGGGTGGATCTGATGGATCTGCATCATCCCATTGCCATCCGTATTCGCGGCGTCACCAACAGCTTTGGCGATCAGGTGATCCACCAAGATTTAGACCTTGATGTCCGCAATGGCGAGATTTTGGGTGTGGTGGGTGGCTCGGGTACGGGCAAATCGGTGCTGATGCGCACCATTATTGGCTTGCAACAGCCGCGCCACGGGGAAATTGAGATTTTTGGCGAACCCATGTTGGGCGCCGATGCCGAAACGCAGTTGGATTTGCGCCGTCGCTGGGGCGTGATGTTCCAAGGGGGCGCGCTGTTTTCGACGCTGACCGTTGCAGAGAATATCCAAGTGCCTTTGCGCGAATTTTACCCCAATATTGGGCCGCAACTGCTGGATGAAATTGCCGCTTATAAGGTCATTATGGCGGGCCTGCCGGCCAATGCGGGGCCGAAATATCCTTCCGAATTGTCGGGCGGGATGAAGAAGCGTGCCGGCCTCGCGCGTGCGCTGGCTTTGGATCCGCAATTGCTGTTTCTGGATGAGCCGACCGCCGGGTTGGACCCCATTGCGGCAGCGGCGTTTGATGAACTCACTCAAAATCTATGCCGCACGCTTGGGCTGACTGTCTTTTTGATCACGCATGATCTGGATACGCTCCACGCCATTTGTGATCGCGTCGCGGTCTTGGCGGATCAAAAAGTGGTGGCGGTGGGCACCATCCCAGAGCTTTTGGCCTCCGACCACCCTTGGATTCAGGCCTATTTCAATGGTCCGCGTGGGCGCGCGGCATCTGCGGCAGTTGCATCGCATCCGGCGAAGGAGTCATAAGGCGTTATGGAAACTCGGTCGAACCAACTGCTTGTCGGCTCTGTTGTGTTGGCGCTTTTGGCAGCCTTGCTGGGCTTTGCCATTTGGATTGCGGGCGTCTCGCGCGGCAACACCAAGGAATATGATATTTTCTTCCGCCAATCAGTCGAAGGTCTGGCCAAGGGCTCCAGCGTGACCTTTGCGGGTGTCCCCTCAGGCCAGGTGCGGCATATTGAGCTGTGGCAGGCCAACCCCGAATTTGTCCGTGTGCGGATTGCGGTGGATGAAGAGCTGCCAGTGCTCATTGGGACGACCGCCTCTATCCAAGGTGTCGGCTTTACGGGCGTCTCGCAAATTCAATTAACTGGGGCCGTCAAAGGCGCGCCGCCGATTACCGAAGTTGGGCCTGCGGGTGTGCCGACCATCCCAACCAAATCGGCAGGTCTGGGGGCCTTGCTGAACAACGCCCCCCAGTT
This sequence comes from Alphaproteobacteria bacterium, assembly GCA_018970965.1. Lineage (GTDB taxonomy): Bacteria > Pseudomonadota > Alphaproteobacteria > Sphingomonadales > Sphingomonadaceae > Aquisediminimonas. The sequence continues at coordinate 4,935 of JAGWVG010000111.1, forward strand.
GGTGGAGCGCCTCTCCACGCTCACAGAGCGGCTCAGCGAGCTGATGTCGGATGAAAATCAGAAGTCGATCACGCACATCTTGAAGAATGTTGATACAGTTTCAGGCCATTTGGCGCGTAGCGGCCCCGAGCTGGAGGCGAGCATATCTGAAGCCCGCGTGACGATTCATGAAGCAGGCGTTGCCGCGCAGCAGATCAGCCAAATTGCGGGCACGACCAACCAAATCCTGAATGAAGATGGGCGGCCACTGGTGCAAGACCTGCGTCGTACCGTGAATTCGGCTGAACGGAGCATGGCGGCGCTGGATGCGGCCTTGGCGGAAGCCAGGCCGGGGTTGCACACCTTTTCTACCCAGACCTTGCCCGAAATGGGGCAATTGGTGCGCGATTTGCGCGCCATGTCAGAATCGCTCAATTCGGTCGCCAGTAAGATTGACCAGCAAGGTGCCGGCGCGCTGATCGGCGGACCCAAATTGCCCGATTACAAGGGCGGAAAGGCAGGCAAATAATGCGCAGCTTGTTCCTCGCCAGTGCCGCGCTTGCGCTGGGCGGTTGCAGCCTTGGGCTCACGGCTAAGGCCCCTGCTTTTTTGATGACGCTCACACCCGATCAGCGCCCGCCTGCCAGTGAAGGCGGCGCGGTTGAAAGCGCAGCTGTGCTGACGGTGATGACGCCGCTTGCGCCGCAAGCGATTGCGACAACGCGGCTGCCCGTCGCGCAGGGGCAAACGGCGCTGGCTTATGTGAAGGACGCCGTTTGGGTTGAGCCACCGGCGCGGTTGTTCCAACGCTTGCTGGCTGAAACCATCCGAGCGCGCAGCGGGCGGGTCGTGCTTGATCCGCGTCAGTTCAATATGGATCCGGGCGCGACTTTATCGGGCCAGTTGCTGCGCTTTGATGTCGATGAAAGAGGCGCAACCGCCATTGTCGTGTACGATGCCACATTGTCTGGCGAGGCCGACCCTCCCGTGCGCACGCGTCGTTTTGAGGCGCGCGTTGCGATGGGCCGTATTGATGCGCAAAGCGCCAGCCAAGCGCTCAACCGCGCAGCCAATCAGGTTGCTGCTGATGTGGCCGATTGGGTGAAGCGCTAAACGTTTCTTTTGCAGATAGAAAAAA
>JAGWVG010000112.1 GCA_018970965.1 Alphaproteobacteria bacterium
GACCCGCAAGGGCCGCCCTTTTTACTTGGTTCGGTTGTGATCCGATTAGTCAGACGACGACAGGTTCACCGCAGAATTCTTCCCGCGATTATCCACTTCGATATCAAACTTTACGCGATCGCCTTCGTTGAGCGTACCCATGCCGGCACGTTCCACGGCCGAGATGTGCACAAACGCATCCGGCTGGCCGTCATCGCGCTGAATAAAGCCAAAGCCCTTCATCGAATTGAAGAACTTAACGGTGCCTGTGGCAGTTTCACCCGTCAGCGTGCGCTGCACGCGGGCCGGACGATCACCAAAGCCACCGCGCGATTCGCCCCCGAAGCGATCCTGACGCGGTGCGCGCTCTTCCACGGGAAGCGGCTCACCTTCAATGACGAGATCCGTCGCGGAGATTTTCCCACCGCGATCCACCAGCGTGTAGCCCAGCGGCTGACCTTCAGCGAGGCCAGCAAGGCCGGCCTGTTCAACCGCGCTGATGTGAACGAAGACATCTTCGCCGCCACCATCTTGCACGATGAAGCCGAAGCCCTTTTGCGCATTGAAAAACTTTACGACGCCCTTGCCTTCGCCAACAACCTGGGCGGGCATCTGAGGCCGCGGAGAACCGCGGAATCCGCCGCCGCCACCGCCACCAAAGCGGTCGCCACCGCCGCCGAAACGATCACCGCCACCGCCGAAACGATCGCCGCCACCGCCAAAGCGATTTCCGCCGCCACCAAAGCGATCACCACCGCCAAAGCCGCCGTCAAAACCGCCGTCAAAACCACCATCGCGCTTATCAAAGCCGCGACCACCACGCTCACCGCGCCGCCCTCGATCAAAACCCATCCGTCAAAAAACTTTCTTCGTAATCGTGTTCGCCCAGATCAAACTAACTCCGGCCGCAGGACGAGAGCGACGGAAATTTGACGCAAATTACAGTACGCGCCTTCCCGACTATAGCTCACAATGCAAAGTTCCGATAGCTTTTTCGCACATTCGCTTTTTTATGCTGTTCACATACGCTTGCGAGCGACGTCTCGGCGGTGCAAAGGGACTTTTTTAATCTCGCAATGCAAAGCCAGAATTGGCACTGCACGCAACGATGTGCCTGTGATTCTCGGCACAAGAACTGCAACCGGAGACGTCGATGGCCATTTACCTTCACGAAGAAGACCTGCCCGCAAATGCGCTGGGCGATGGCCCTGTTGCCGTTGATACCGAAACAATGGGCCTTTTGCCGGGGCGCGATCGGCTCTGCCTGGTCCAGATTTCCGATGGCCGTGGAGATGAACACCTTGTCCGCTTTGCACCCGGATCGTCGTTTGACGCCCCAAATTTAAAGGCGGTGCTGGCGGACCCCAATCGGTTGAAGCTCTATCATTTTGCACGCTTCGATCTGGCCTCGATCATGGCCTATCTGAAAGTGATGGCAGAGCCCGTTTATTGCACCAAAACAGCCTCGCGCTTGGTGCGCACCTACACTGACCGGCATGGCTTGAAGGATTTGGTCCGCGAGACACTGGGCGTTGAGCTATCCAAACAGCAGCAATCTTCTGATTGGGGCGCCCCTGTGCTGACTGAGGCGCAAAAGGAATATGCTGCATCTGATGTGCGTTATCTGCACAAAGTGAGGGACGTTTTGGACCCGCGTTTGGCGCGCGAGGGCCGCACCGCCTTAGCCCAGGCCTGCTTTGACTTTCTGCCGCATCGCGCGCGGCTAGACCTTGCAGGCTGGCCGGAAGTCGATATTTTCGCCCATATCTAAATGTCAGAACAAGCCCTTCTTGAACGTTCTGCGCGCCAGCTTTGGGCGCGGCCCGGTGGCAGCCATGATCAGGTGTTACACCTGTTGCGGCGGGCATTGCCCGTTGGCATTGGCGCATTGGGGCTATTTTTGGTGCTGGCCCCGGTGCTGAGCCCCAATGGCGATGTCAGCTTCATGCTCGCGAAAGACAATGTCTCAATGGCAAAAGAACGGCTGCAGGTGCGTGCGGCGACCTATCGCGGCGAAGATAGCTCAGGACGCCCCTTTGAAATCCGCGCGGGATCTGCCGTGCAGCGCAGCTCGCAAGAACCCGTCGTGCGGATGCGCGATTTGATGGGTAAGCTGCAAATGGCTGAAGGCCCCGCCACACTTGCGGCCAAAGCGGGGCGCTATGATATGGAAAAGGACATTGTCCGCGTTGATGGGCCGTTGGTGTTTCAGACAGCCGATGGCTATCGTGTTGAAGCGACCGATGTGGCGCTGGGCCTAAAATCCCGCAAATTGGCAAGCGCAGGGCCAGTATCCGGCAAGCTGCCCTTGGGTACGTTTAATGCGAACCGCATTGAGGCTGATTTAAGCAGCCGATCCGTTACGCTTGCAGGCCGCGCGCGCTTGCATATCGTGCAGCAGCAGGCCAGATAGCAGCGATGCGTTACGCCCCAATTCTTCTCAGCCTTGGCCTGTTGGCGGCTGTTCCTGTTCTTGGTCAGGCCCTGAAAGGCCATGACGCAAAATCACCCGTGGACGTCGAAGCCGACCGGATTGAAGTGCAAGACCGGGCAGATCGCGCCATTTTTTCAGGCAATGTGCTGGTCCGCCAAGCCAATTTAACACTGACGGCTGGCCGGCTGACAGTGGCCTATGCGCGCCAAGGCGGCGGCGTGGATATTGATCGGCTGGACGCATCGGGCGGCGTGATGGTGAAAAGCCCAAGCGAAACTGCGCGCGGCGACTTTGCGGTTTATGACCTGAATAAGCGCCTCATCACGCTGGTTGGCGGTGTTGAACTGACCCAAGGCAGCAACCGCGTACAGGGCGGGCGGATGGTGATTGACCTAGACACCGGTCGCGCAACTGTCGATGGGCGCGGGACGCCCGGCAGCTCCACCTCGGGCCGGGTCAGCGGGCGCTTCACAGTCGCTGGCGCTAAAAAATAGCCCCATTCATCCCAAAATCGAGGAAATTGGGCGCTTTTGGAGCGCGGGGCGGTTGCGTTTGGCACGCGCTATGCAATAATCCTGCCAAATGACATCTGTCTTCATGCCGAATTTACCATTGGCGGCATAAGCATAGCAGGAAAGACCATGAGCGAAGCTGCTGTCCTTGACCGCGTAGACCGCGCCGCCCCCGCCCCTATGGGTGGGCTGTCAATTGTGTCGATCGCAAAATCTTATGACAAACGATCCGTGCTGACGGATGTTTCGCTGACTGTTGGTCGTGGCGAAGTGGTCGGCCTTCTGGGCCCCAATGGCGCGGGGAAAACCACCTGTTTTTATTCGGTCATGGGGCTGGTGAAGCCCGATGCCGGCCGCATTGAGCTGGATGGGCAAGATATTACGAGCCTGCCCATGTATCGTCGCGCGATTTTAGGCTTGGGCTATTTGCCTCAGGAAACCTCGATTTTCCGGGGGCTGACGGTGGAACAAAATATCATGGCCGTGCTGGAATTGGCCGAGCCTGATAAAGAGGCCCGCACCAAAAGGCTGGAAACACTGCTTGAAGAATTTGGCCTGACGCGCCTCCGTTCGGCCCCTGCAATGGCGCTTTCCGGCGGCGAGCGGCGGCGGTGCGAAATTGCCCGCGCGCTGGCCGCGGACCCTTCTATCATGCTGCTGGATGAGCCCTTTGCGGGCATCGACCCCATTTCAATTGCCGATATTCGTGATTTGGTGAAGCAGCTGAAGCAGCGCCAAATCGGCGTGCTGATTACCGACCATAATGTGCGTGAAACGCTCGACATCGTCGATCGCGCATGCATCATTTATGATGGCCGTGTGCTGTTTGCTGGCAGCCCCGAAGATTTGGTGGCTGATGAAAATGTCCGCCGCCTCTATTTGGGTGAGGGCTTTAGCCTATAGCTATGGCGCTTGGCCCTCGCCTGGATTTGCGGCAGAGCCAGTCGCTGGTGATGACGCCGCAACTGCAGCAGGCCATCAAGCTGCTCGCGCTATCCAATCTCGAAATTGAAGCCTTTATTGCCGAAGAAGTGGATCGCAATCCGCTGCTTGAAGCCGAGCGTGAGGGCGCTGACGCCAGCAGCGATCCGCGCGATGACAGCGATTGGGGTGATGGTGACGACAGCGACGGTGGCGAGTTGGGCGAGAGCCAACCCACGGCAGACCAACTCATCGCCGCCGACCATGGGCCGGAAGCCGACGACACGCTCGATGCCGATTATGCTGCCGAAACCTTTCACCATGACAGCGCGGCAGATGGCGGCCCGGGGCTGGACGGCGGATTACGATTGGACGGAAGCACGGGCAGTTTTGATGAAGAAGGGCCAGATTTTGAAGGTTTTGCCGCTGCGGGCATCTCGCTTCACACGCATCTGATGCAGCAAGCTGGCGCCGCGCTGGCTGATGCAGATTTGATCATTGCCGGGCATATCATCGCCCAAATTGATGAGGCGGGGTATGTCACGGTTCCCCTGGCCGACATCGCGCAGCAATTGGGCGTTCCGGTAGACACATGCGCGGCTGTTTTGGCAGAAATACAGCGCTTTGACCCCACAGGTGTCGGCGCGCGATCGCTGGGGGAATGTATCGCGCTTCAGGCGCAAGAGGCCGACCGTTATGACCCCGCAATGGCCCGATTATTAGACAATCTGGACCTGTTGGCGCTTGGCCGCCTGCCCCAATTAAAGCGTATTTGCGGCGTGGATGATGAGGATCTGGCCGATATGATCCGCGAGTTGCGCAGCTATGACCCTAAGCCCGGCCTGCGCTTTGGGGGAGAGCCCGCCCAAAGCCTAACGCCCGACATTTTCGTATCAGCGCGCAAAGGCGGTTGGGCGGTTGAGATCAACAGCGCCAGCCTGCCGCGGCTTTTGGTCAACCGGAGCTATTATACGGAATTGCTGACCAGCAGCGCGGATAAAAAAAGCCGGGCTTGGCTGAATGATTGTCTGACTTCGGCCAACTGGTTGATCCGCACGCTCGATCAGCGGCAACGGACCATCCTGAAAGTGGCGACGGAATTGGTGCGCCAGCAAGACGGCTTTTTTCGCCACGGCGTCAGCCAGTTAAGGCCGCTGACATTGAGGCAGATTGCCGATGTTATTGGCATGCATGAATCAACGGTCAGCCGCGTGACATCCAACAAATATCTCGCTTGTGATCGCGGGGTGTTTGAACTCAAATATTTCTTCACCAGCAGCATTGCCGCCACTGATGGCGGCGATGCCATTTCTGCCGAGGCCGTGAAAAGTGCACTTCGCGCCCTTATTCAGGCGGAAGACCCCAAGGCTATTTTGTCAGACGACACGCTGGTCGAATTGCTCAAAACACAAGGCTTTGACCTCGCCCGGCGCACCGTTGCCAAATATCGCGAAGCGATGGGCATTGGATCATCTGTGCAGCGCCGCCGGCAAAAGGCGCTGGGCGGTTAGCCGATCTGCCCGAGCCAGACGAGCGCGATGGTGCCGGCCACGATGCGATACCAAGCAAATGGCGCAAAACCATAGCGCGTGACCACCGCCAAAAAGGCTTTAATCACGAGCAGCGCGACAACAAAAGATACTGCAAAGCCAATGGCGATGTTGCTCACATCCTGCGCCGCAAGTGCAGCCCCCTCCTTATAAAGGGCCAAAGTTGTGGCCCCCATCATTGTGGGGATCGCAACAAAAAAGCTAAACTCCGCCGCGGTTTTGCGTTCCACGCCCAGGGCACGCGCGCCCATGATGGTGGCACCTGAACGGCTGACCCCGGGGATCATCGACAGGCATTGGATAAACCCAATGGTCAGGGTGGTTTTCCAACTCATTGCCTCGACAGTCTCCGTGTGGCTGTGCCGCGCCAAACGCTCAATCACCAAAATGGCAACCCCGCCCACGATCAAAGCCCAAGCCACGATGGCCGGCGTTTCCAGCATGGCCTTGATGGCCTTATAGGCCAGCGCACCAATGACTGCCGACGGCAAAAAGCCCAGCAAAATATTGCGGGTAAAGCGCACGGCCACCTGTTGCCACGAGAACAAGCCCAAGGCGACATCCCAAAAGCGCCGCCAATAGAG
>JAGWVG010000113.1 GCA_018970965.1 Alphaproteobacteria bacterium
GGATGAAGATGCTCCAATTTTCCAAGTTGCGGACATTGGCCTTGTGGGCGATCTCTACAAGATCGTGCCGGAGCTGGTTGAAAAGCTGTAAGGCTTGTCATCAGACAAAAATTGAAAAGGGGTGGCCTCAGGCCGCCCCTTTTTTTGCGCCCGCAAAGCGCAAGACCAACGCCCCAGCCACAGCCGAGGCAAGCGAGCCCATCAGAACACCCAGCTTCACCTCGTCAGAATGGAGCGGGTCATCAAAGGCCAAATCCCCGATGAACAGGCTCATCGTAAAACCAATGCCACACAGCAGCGCCAAGCCGTAAATTTGCGGCCAGCGGGTATGTGCGGGCATTGCCGCGAACCCCAAGCGCACAGCAAGCCAAATAGCCCCAAAAATCCCCAGTTGCTTGCCTAGAAACAAGCCCAACGCAATGCCCAGGGGCAAGGCGTCGGTCAAAGGCGCGCTACCCAAGGCAACTCCAGCATTCGCAAAACCAAAGAGCGGCACGATAAAAAAGGCCACGGGGCCCTGTAGGGCATGCTCCATCCGGTGCAGCGTAGACTGTGCATCATCGGGTCGTGCCTTGGTGATCCGCACGGGCACGCAAAAGGCAGCCAAAACACCGGCAACAGTCGCATGCACGCCAGATTGCAGAACCGCAAACCAAAGCAGCACAAAGCCCAGCGCATAGGCCGCTGGGTGACTGATCGAGAGGCGATTAAGCGCAAACATGCCAGCGAGAATCACCAGCGCCATCAACAGCCAAAAACCAGAAATCTGCGCCGTATATCCAATCGCGATAATGGCAACTGCCCCCATATCATCGACAATTGCGATTGTGGTGAGCAGCAGCTTGAGCGATGCGGGCACCCGGCTGCCCAACAGCGCCAGCACACCAATTGCAAAGGCAATATCTGTCGCCGCGGGCACGGCCCACCCCCGCGCCAAGGCCGGATCTGCCTGGGTCACGGCTAAAAACACCAACGCCGGCACAATCATGCCCGCCACTGCGGCCAAAATCGGTAAGCGCCTATCTGCCCATGTCGCCAGATGGCCATCCACCATCTCGCGCTTAATCTCCAGCCCCACGAGCAGGAAGAAAAGCGCCATCAGACCATCATTAATCCAATGCTGGACGGAAAACGGGCCAACATAGCGCCCCAGGCTATCAGCATAGGCAGGTGCCAAGGGAGAGTTGGCGACACCCAATGCGGCCAAGGCCGCTGCCATCAACAACACCCCGCCAGCGGCTTCGCTCTGTAAGAATCCGCGCAAGGCAGACCTTGGTTTCAGCCCTGACATTCTTGCTCCGTTTTGCGGCGTGCTCTTCGTGTTAATTATCCTCCGACATTTGGTCAAACAACGGCACAACAAGACTATCTTCATAGCTTGCCAAAAATTCATTGGGGTGCACGAAATGGGGCGCGAACCAAGGATAGCGCACCGGATCAAAGCAGGATTTAAGCCAATCAATCGCCTGACGTACCGGCACGGATTGGCGTGCTTCTCTTTTATCGGAAAGCCAAAGATCGAGCCGAAGATTAATCTGCACATCAAGCGGGTGCACCCGCCGCGTGATGACGCGCGCAAAGGAGGGCATGGCGGCAATACACCGCCGCGCTCAGGCCCCAGCCTGACCTTAGGAAAGGATTTCTGAGTCAGTGCTTCCGCCCGAGGCCAAGTGCCGCTAGGACAGGCGAGCAATGGATATTTACCTGCCAATTGCCAATATGTCTGTGAACGCGCTGGTGGTCATTCTGCTCGGCGGTGGCGTTGGCATTTTGTCGGGCATGTTTGGCGTCGGTGGCGGATTTCTGACCACGCCATTGCTGATCTTATATGGCATCCCCCCAACAGTGGCGGCCGCCTCGGCCACCACACAGGTGACAGGTGCCAGCGTCTCCGGTGTCCTCGCGCATTGGCAGCGCGACGGCGTCGACGTCCGTATGGGCATTTTGCTTGTGATCGGCGGGATGTTCGGCTCGCTCGCCGGGGCTGGGGTATTCGCGCTCCTCGAAAGCGCGGGGCAGATGGATACAGTTATCGCCATCATGTATGTCGCGCTGCTGGGCAGCGTTGGCGGATTAATGGCGCGTGATGCGTGGGCCGCGATTTCAGCCAAAAAATCAGGTCAGGCGCTTTTTGCGCGCAAAAGGCGGCATCACCCATTGGTCGCGAACCTTCCGATGCGCTGGCGCTTTTACGCCTCGGGCCTTTACATTTCTCCGCTTGCTCCGTTGGCGCTGGGCTTTTTTGTGGGCGTGCTGACAGTTCTGCTGGGCGTGGGCGGCGGATTCATTCTGGTGCCTGCGATGATCTATGGGTTGGGCATGGCGACGCGCGTTGTCGTCGGGACATCCCTCTTCCAAATTCTCTTTGTGACCGCGATCACCACGATGGTCCACGCGCTGACAACACAGGCGGTGGATATCGTGCTGGCCGCGCTCTTGCTCGTGGGTAGCGTGGTTGGCGCGCAATTAGGAACACGCCTTGCCGCGCGCTTGCCAGCGGATTGGCTGCGCTTGGGGCTGGCGGGCATCATCCTTGGCTTATCGCTATGGCTTGCGTTGGGCCTTGGCTGGCGGCCGAGCGAAATTTACACGGTGCAAGCGCTATGAGGTGGCTTCGCGCGCTCTTGCTGCTGCCGATCCTTAGCTTGTCGCTGGGGGCGGCCAATCCGGTGTTGGTGCCAGATGTCTCGCAGCGCAAAATTGATATTGTTTACAGCTTTACAGGGGCAGAGCTGTTGATGTTTGGCGCGATCCTCTACCCCGGTGGACGGATTCCGACCGAAAAGGCTGATATTGTCGTCGTGCTGCGCGGGCCAAGCCAACCTTTAATTGTGCGCGAAAAGCAAAAATTGGGTGGGCTGATTTGGGTGAATGCAGAAAGCGCGCGCTTTCTATCGGCGCCAGGCTATTACGCGATTGCAAGCTCGCGCCCGCTGGAGCAGCTGGTGGATGAACGCACCGCCGCAATTTACGAACTTGGGGTGAAAAACCTGCAACTCTCGCCCGCGAGCAATGAGCAGCCTGAGACGCGACGACGCTTTGAAGACGGTCTGATTGGTCTGTTCAGCAAGGCCAATTTATATGTTGAACAGCCCGGCTCGATCGAAATTACCAACGGCGTGCTGTATCGCGCGCGCTTGCCTATCCCCGCGCGCGTGCCGGTTGGCACATATGTGACTGAGACATTTCTGGTCAAAGATGGACGCATTATTGCCGTCGCCAGCAAAGAGGTGCAGATCGACAAATCGGGCTTTGAACGCTTTGTGGCTGAAAGCGCCCGCCATTATCCGCTGACCTATGGCATAGTTGCCGTCCTGCTTTCACTCTTGCTGGGCTGGGGCGCCGCAATGGCCTTCCGCCGCATCTAAGCCATCTCAGCCACCCCCGTTGGTTCAGCCTGCTTGACCCAGTGGAAATGGCACCGCAAAAGCACCTTAGGCCAATAACAAAGCAAGGCCGGGGGAGAGTGCATTGTGACGACCAAGACCACCAAATTATCCTGGTTGGCACGCGCCATTCGGGCAGTTGTGCTGTGGTATTATCGCCGCCAGGGGTGGAGCGAGGTGAACGCCAATCCCGACTTGCGCAAATGCGTAATCATTGCAGCCCCACACACCAGCAATTGGGACTTCGTCTATTTTCTCGGCGCGGCCACAACGCTCAACTTGCCGCTGTCATTCATGGGGAAAAAACAGCTGTTTCGCTGGCCGATTGGCAAGGCCATGCGAGAATTGGGGGGCATTCCGGTCGATCGATCCGCCTCGCACAATTATGTGCAAATGATGGTCGATGAATTTGCCAAGCGCGACAGCTTCATGCTGACCATTGCGCCTGAAGGCACGCGATCTGCCGTGGCGCGCTGGAAGACAGGCTTTTATCATATCGCCGTCCAAGCCAAAGTGCCGTTGGTCCTTGGGCTTATGGACTATAAGAAAAAACAAGTGGGACTGGCCGGCGCGATTTGGCCGACGGGTGATTACCTCAAAGATATGGCCAAGGTGCTTGAATTTTATCAGCAAACCACCCCGCTTTATCCGCGCAAGGGCAGCGTTGATTTTGGCGAGGCCTAAGCCGGACAGATTGAGCTATTCGCCCTTCATCTTTTGCGCGTAACCAGCCGCCATCATTTTTTCCATCATATCAAACAGCTTATTGGGCGATTGACGGCGCAGTCGGGTGATGACCTGCTCAACCCCGCGGGCAATGATGATTTCCCGATCACCCCGCGCCATTGCGCGCAGCATACGCTGCACCGCCTTGTCAGGGTCAATGCCATTCTCGATCGCCTCATCGCTGACACCGCGGCGCGATCCATCCGCCACCACAGCATTGCGCGACACATCTGTCTTGATCGAGCCCGGCGCAATGACATGGACTTGCAAGCCAAGGGCCGCGGTTTCCACGCGCAGAGCATCGGCATAGCCAATGAGCCCATGTTTCGCCGCAGAATAGGCCGTCCGCATCGGTGAGCCGACTTTGCCGGCCACGCTTGAGATAAACACCAAACGACCTGATTTGCGCGCCACCATATGCGGCAATACCAATTGCGTCAGGGCAATCGGCGCCATCAAGTCAACGTCCACCACTTTTTGATAGACGGGAAAGGCGGTTTCGATAGCAAGGCTACGCTGCGAGATGCCGGCATTATTCACCAAGCCATCAATCGCCCCGCGCCACGCCAGCGCTTGATCCACCAATTTGGGAAGCGCGGCGTAATCGGTCGTTTCAAAAGGTAAGATCAAACACCGATCCGCACCGCATTGCGCGGCAACTTCTTCCAGCGCGGCTTGATTGCGGCCAGAGAGAATAAGAAAAGCGCCCTGCTTTGCCAGCTGACGCGCGAAAGCCGCGCCAATGCCAGACGAGGCGCCCGTGATCCAAAATGTCTGATCTTTGTACATCGGGCCCTCTCCCAAAGGCCTGTGCTGGTGGGCGCTGACGGGCTCGAACCGCCGACCCTCTCGGTGTAAACGAGATGCTCTACCAACTGAGCTAAGCGCCCCGCTGCACGGGAAGGGCGGATTTAGCTGCTTTTCAAACAGCGTCAAGAATAAGCTGCATAGATTTTGCTGCCCATCGAAAAAGCAGCGGGATTGTTTTCAAACGAGGCCAGCAAATGACCTGTTTTGGTTATGGGCACCATGTGCAGGGAAACAGTCGCAATCGCACGACATTTCCCTTAAAAAAAACTGGCGCATCTCAAGCGGCCCTTGCCGGGGAGGGAGTGACAAGAGCAGCCCCAAGATGCGCCAGCTTCCCCCTTTAGAAACCGACCTTCACTGAAAGGAAGATCTGCTGCGGAGCCCCAGCCAGCAGCGTTTGATTATCGCCGCTATTGCCAAATCCGTTAGAGCCAATGGTTGCGACATATTTCTTGTCGAACAGGTTTGTTGCATTCAGCTGAATTTCGATGGGTTTGGACAAACCAGCATCCAACCGATACCCCAAGGTTGCATCAACCAATGCGCGCCCCGGCACGGATTGATCATTGGTGTAGGTGAAGAAACGCCGTGACATGTAGTTTACGCCCACACGGCCAAAGAGGCCATCGCTGTCATAGGCAAGCTCACCACGGATGAGGTGCTTCGGTGCATCGACCACAGTTTTGCCATTGGTCGCGGCCAGAACCGCACCAACCGAGTTAACCACATCGTTGCGATAGGTGGTGTCGTTATAGCTGTATGAAGCAAAAACACTTAGGCCACCGCCCAAGCGATATTCACCGGCCGCTTCAAAGCCGATCGCGCGGACATTGCCCACATTTTGCAGAACAGCTGGATTGCCGACGATGCCCGCTCCGGTGGAAATGCCGAGCAAGCGGTTGCGGAAGTTGACATAATAGAGCCCCAGCGTGCCGTTGAAGCGATTGTCTTTATACCGCGCACCCATTTCATAGGTGTCAGACTCTTCCGGCTTCAGGCTGCCTTTAATCGCATCAAAGCCAGCTTGTGTGGTTGAAAAAGGACCGCTGG
>JAGWVG010000114.1 GCA_018970965.1 Alphaproteobacteria bacterium
ATCCATTGCCGCCACGGCATAGCGGGGCGAGTCCATCCGTGCGGTAAGATCCTTTGCCAAAACACGCCTAGATGCAGCGGCAAGCGCCACATCTTCGCTGCCCAATGGGCAAATATGCGCAGCGATAAGCGCTTGCGCTTCATCAAACGAAATCATGCCGCAACCCAATCACCCGATCGGCCACCTGATTTGGCAGAGACATGTGCGGCATCAATACGCATGGTTTTATCAATGGCCTTCAGCATGTCGAACAAGGTCAGTGCGGCAACTGTAACCGCCGTAAGGGCCTCCATCTCGACCCCTGTCTGGCCCGTGGTGCTGACCTCCGCTTGCAGGGCGAAGCCCGGAACATCATCATCCAGCGCAATGGTCACGCCAACATGTGACAAGGCCAGCGGATGACAGAGCGGGATTAAATCAGCCGTACGTTTAGCTGCCATAACGCCTGCCAATTCCGCCGTGGTGATGACATTGCCTTTGGGCGTGCTGCCCGCCCGCACAGCCGCAAGCGTTTCTGGCGCACAGCGGAGCAGACACCGCGCCTCGGCGCGGCGGCGCGTTACGGCTTTATCGCCCACATCCACCATGCGCGCGCGGCCCTGATCATCAATGTGGGTTAACTTGTTCATGCGCACACATCCCGCAAGCGCGGCACTTGCCCAGCAATCGAACAGGGGCGATAGCGGCTATCAAATTCCAATCCAAGGACAAGATCCCACGCATCGCGGCACGCGCCTGTCGAGCCGGGGACGCAGAAAATAAATGTATCGCCGGCCTGACCCGCAAAAGCGCGCGATTGCAGCGTAGACACCCCAATTGTGGTCATGCTCGCTTGATGGAAGACGATGCTAAACCCATCCATCACGCGCGTGAGCAGCGGCATCACGGCTTCAGGCGTTACATCACGCGGGGCAAAGCCCGTGCCTCCCGTGCTGATCACAATATCCACCGCAGGATCGGCAATCCAGCCACGCATTTTTTCTTGAATGGCCTCAATTGAGTCGGTCACAATTGCCCGGTCAGCCAGATGGTGGCCTGCTGCCGTGAGGCGATCAGCCAACAGCGCGCCCGAGCTATCCGTTTCAAATGTGCGGGTGTCTGACACCGTCAGAACCGCGATGTTCAACGGGTGAAAGGCGCGCGTTTCATCAATTCCGGGCATTATTCTTATCCTGCCTCATATCCCAGCGGGCAACATCTTGGTGGTCAGCCGCCGTTGGCTCAATCCAATATTTGCCAGTTGGGCCAACTTCTTGCTTCCAGAAAATGGCCTGTGTTTTCAGGCGATCCATCATAAAATCAGCTGCGTCAAATGCGGCACGGCGATGTGGGGCGGCTGTGGCAACAAACACAATCGCTTCACCGGGCCTTATCGAACCATAGCGATGGACGACATGCGTATGCGTGATGTCAAAGCGTGCGCAGGCGGCCTTCGTAATGTCCTCCATAGAGGCCAACGTCATCCCGCGATAAATGTCGAGCCTCAGTTCTTCTATCGCCTCACCGGCGCGATTGGTGGATCTGGCATGACCGGTAAAACTGACAATGCCGCCCGCCCCTTCAGCCCGCGCAGTAAACGCCGCCAACAGAGCCGCGGGGTCAAACGCCTCCAAAACCAGATCGACACCCATGCTCATCCGCCTGACACAGGTGGGAACAGCGCAATATCATCGCCCATGCGGACAAGGCTGTCCTCTAAAACAAGCGCTTCATTGACGCACGCACGCACCGCCCGCCCTGCCATCGCGCTCGACAGCGCCGGATAAGCGGCAATCAATTTGGCCAGAAGCTCGGCGACAGACATTTCTGCTGAGGCCTCCTCAAGCGTGACATGGCGACCATAAGGATCCGCCAAACAGCCGCACAGCTCGACCGAGAACGTAGACATCGCTGCTCAGCCCCCAATGGATGCAAAATGCGCGGTGCCGCCGCTATGCCCTTGGTGCAGGCGATGGGCAGGGGCTTTTTGCCCGGTCAGCACCATGATCCTATCCACCAGGTCATCTTCCTGCGCGTCAGATTGCAGCAATGGCCGCAAATCCAAACCATGGTCGCTGAACAAACAGAGGTGGAGTTTGCCTGTCGCAGACACGCGAAGCCGATTGCAGCTTGCGCAAAAATCTTTGGAATAAGGTGCAATAATACCAATCTCGCCGGGAAGGCCCGGCTGGGAATAAACGATGGCGGGCCCTGCCCCAGCTGCGCGCGGCAAGCGTTGCCACCCAAGCGCCGCTAACCGATCGGCAATCTCTATGCCTGAGAGATGATGCTGCTCGAAAAAGGGAACGTTATCGTTGGTCCGCATCACCTCAATAAACCGCAGCGCCAAGCCATGCGCCTGAACAAACTTGATAAAACCGTGTAATTCATCGTCATTCACGCCGCGCATCAGCACTGCGTTGAGCTTGATTGAGGCAATCCCGGCTTCGCGAGCCTTATCAATTCCTTTCAGGATTTCGGCCAAGCGATCATGGCCCGTAATATCGGCAAAGCGTTGGGGATCGAGCGAGTCCACACTGACATTCAAGGCCGTAATGCCCGCATTCACATAGTCATCCGCCCGCTCGGCCAAGCGATAGCCATTGGTGGTCAGCGCCAACCGACGAACCCCGGGCACTGACGCAACATTGCGCGCAATCTCTAAAAACTCAGTCCGAAGCGTGGGCTCCCCCCCTGTCAGGCGCACCTTCCAAAGCCCAAGCCGCGCAAAGCCCGTTACGAGCCGACGAATTTCATCGACCGACAAATTGGCGGGGCCGCCCGGTGCCTTTTGATAGCCATTGGGCAAGCAATAGCTGCACCGAAAATTGCAAACATCCGTTAGCGAGAGGCGCAGATATTCAAATGTCCGGCCATGCCCGTCCTGAAGTAAGGCCCCCATATTAAAGCCCCCCCTTCATTGGCACGGGCGCCACGCGCGAAGCGTTATATTCCGGCGAAAGATCGAGCATTGCATCTGGCCGCGCCAAGGCGATGAGCTGGACACCCGCTGCGGCCGCGCGTTCAGCCGCCAGCGTGGTCGCGGTAGAGATCGTGACCAGCAATGGGCAGCCCGCAATAGCGGTTTTCTCAACAAGCTCGTAGCTGCATCGCGAGGAAAGAAGGAAGAACCCGGTTGCCGGCGACTGACCGGCCCGCGCCAAGGCACCAATCAACTTGTCGAGCGCGCAATGGCGTCCAACATCTTCCCGCGCCAGCAGAATTTCGCCATCAGGCGCACAAAAGGCGGC
The DNA here is from genome assembly GCA_018970965.1 of Alphaproteobacteria bacterium. Taxonomy (GTDB): domain Bacteria; phylum Pseudomonadota; class Alphaproteobacteria; order Sphingomonadales; family Sphingomonadaceae; genus Aquisediminimonas. Next base: position 3,231 of record JAGWVG010000114.1, read on the forward strand.
AACATGAGCGCCGCCAGTGGCCCGGTTGAGCGGCTGATGCGCACGCAGCGCGTCAAGCGCACGAAACACATGTTCAGGCGCTACGCTGAGCTGCGCGCTGATTGGCGGCAGGGGCTTTGCGATGTGCTCAAGATTTTCCATGCCACATAGCCCACAGCTGCTTTCAGACACGCGCACTCGGGCGCGCTCCAGCATTTGAGCTGCGCGATCTTGACCAAGGCTGACCCGCACGATCCAGCCTTTGTCCGTTTCAAATACATCAATATCTTCAAGATCATCGGTCGAAGTGATGATCCGTTCTGACAGGGAAAAGCCTGTTACAAAATCTTCCAGCGCATCGGGCGTTGCCATCATGACAGCATAGCCAACGCCATTATATTCAATGGCAATCGGGGCCTCAACAGGCAGAGACCGGGAGGCCGCTGTGCAGTCGTCCGGCGTCAGCCGCGTGACGCGCACGTCCCGCGATATGGTCATGCCGTGTCTCGGAGCCGCGCAATTGCCGTTGCCGCATCAGGTGAAAGACCAGACACTTCGGGCGACAAGATCAACCGCCGCATGCGTGGATCCCAAAACAGGCGAATATGGTCGGCGACGGCTTGGGCAACATCAGCTTCGTGCTGCAAATTTGCAGCAATCTGGTTCGCCATACGGACAAGGTTATCAATGGTCGCCGTCATTCAGCGGCCTCAACCCGCGCGATGCGCCGCGCCGCATTTTGCAGTTTGGAATAATTTTCTTGCCATTCCGTCGGCCCATTGGACGGCGAAATTTGCACGGCTGTAACCTTATATTCGGGGCAATTGGTTGCCCAATCCGAATAATCCGTGGTCACCACATTGGCTTGCGTCATCGGGTGATGGAACGTGGTGTAAACCACGCCAGGCGCGACACGCTCTGTCACCGTTGCGCGCAATGTGGTTTCGCCTGCGCGGCTCGCAAGACGCACCCAATCCCCCGTTTTGATGCCGCGATTTTCAGCATCAACAGGGTGGATTTCCAGCAAATCTTCCTCGTGCCACAGCACATTATCCGTCCGCCGCGTTTGCGCGCCGACATTATACTGGCTCAGAATGCGGCCCGTTGTCAGCAACAGGGGATAGCGCGGCCCTGTGCGTTCATCGGTGGGGACATAATCCGTCACCACAAATTTGCCTTTGCCTCGGACAAAACCGTCAATGTGCATGATGGGTGATCCGTCCGGCGCACTTTCGTTCACGGGCCATTGCAACGAGCCTTCTTGATCCAGCCGATCAAAACTTACCCCCGCAAAGCTGGGCGTCAGCCGCGCGATTTCATCCATGATTTGTGCCGGGTGCGTGTAAGTCCAATCCAGCCCCAGCGCTTGCGCTAGTTTTTGCGTAACTTCCCAATCCTCATAGCCATTAAGCGGCGTCATCACCTTGCGAACTGGCTGAATGCGCCGCTCAGCATTGGTGAAGGTGCCGTTCTTCTCAAGGAAGGTCGATCCGGGCAAAAAGATATGCGCGTAATTGGCCGTCTCATTCAAAAACAGATCATGGACAATCACGCATTCCATCGCCTCTAATCCCGCCGCGACATGATGCGTATTGGGGTCAGACTGGAGAATATCCTCACCCTGAATATAGATGGCTTTAAAGACACCATCAGTTGCTGCGTCGAGCATATTGGGGATGCGCAAGCCCGGTTCCGGATCAAGCGGCACGCCCCATTCACGCTCAAACAGCGCGCGTGTGCTGGCGTCCGAAATATGGCGATAGCCCGATAATTCGTGCGGGAAGCTGCCCATGTCGCACGCGCCCTGCACATTATTCTGACCGCGCAACGGGTTAACGCCCACACCGCGTCGCCCAATATTGCCCGTTGCCATCGCCAAGTTCGCAATGGCCATAACAGTGGATGAGCCTTGCGAATGCTCGGTCACGCCCAGCCCATAATAAATCGCGCCATTGCCGCCCGTTGCATAGAGCCGTGCAGCCGCGCGCAACTCAGCAGCAGGCACTTTGGTGATTGCTTCCAGCGCTTCCGGGCTGTTGCGATCTTCCGCAACAAAGCGGGCCCAATCCTGATATTCATCCCAATCGCAGCGTTCTTTGATAAACGCCTCGTTGGCGAGCTGTTCGGTCACAATCGTGTGTGCCATCGCGGTCAACACCGCGACATTGGTGCCCGGCTGAAGCGCCAAATGATGTTGTGCCTCAATATGCGGAGACCGCACAAGATCCGTCCGCCGCGGATCAATCACAATCAGCTTCGCGCCCTTGCGCAAGCGGCGCTTCATACGGCTTGCAAAAACCGGGTGGCCATCAGTGGGGTTGGCACCAATGACGAGGATAACGTCGCTATCCTCAACGCTGTCAAAATCCTGCGTACCTGCCGATGTGCCAAATGTTGTCTTCAAGCCATACCCCGTCGGAGAATGGCAAACACGGGCGCACGTATCGACATTGTTGTTGCCAAAGCCGGCACGGATCAGCTTTTGAACGAGAAAAGTTTCTTCATTGGTGCAGCGTGATGATGTGATGCCGCCCAACGCCTGTTTGCCATAAGTGGCGCTGATCCGCTTCAATTCAGACGCTGCATAGGCCAGCGCTTCATCCCAGCTCACTTCTTGCCAAGGCTCAGTAATGGCACGGCGGATCATGGGCTTCAGAATGCGCTCTTGATGCTGCGCATAGCCCCAAGCAAAGCGGCCTTTAACGCAGCTATGGCCGC
>JAGWVG010000002.1 GCA_018970965.1 Alphaproteobacteria bacterium
CAGCAGCGAAGCCGCCATGCCCAAGCTGTTCGAACAGCTTGACCGCTTCGGCGTGCCGCGCCGCATTTCGGGCCTGATGGTGCCGCTGGGCTATTCGTTCAACCTCGATGGCTCGATGATGTACATGACCTTTGCGACCATCTTCATCGCGCAGGCTTATGGCATTGACCTGACATTGGGTCAGGAGATTTTGATGCTCTTGACACTGATGCTCACATCTAAGGGTATGGCCGCCGTTCCGCGGGCAAGCTTGGTTGTCATTTCCGCCACACTTGCCATGTTTGGCATTCCCGAAGCAGGGCTGTTGCTGATCTTGGGCGTTGACCATTTTCTCGACATGGGCCGCACCGCCACCAATGTCGTTGGCAACACAGTCGCCAGCGTGGTGATTGCCAATTGGGAAGGCGGGCTTGATGCCCCTGAAAGCCCAGAGCATGAGCCGCCACATGCGCCTTCCGCACATAAGGGCACGGCCCACCCCGCCCCGCGTGAGGGCGAACCGGGTGGCGTCAGCTAAGTCAAACCATAAGGAGCAACCATGATCCGCAAGCTGTTTCTCGATCATCCTGCTGAGGTGGAAGAAGGCTATTTTGAGCATATGGGCGTTGCAAGCCGCTTTGGCTTTGCAATGATTTGGGGCGGCGTGAAAGCGCTGGTCCACGCCATTGTGCCAGCTTGGTGCGTGACGAGTGGCAGCGATACCATCCGCCGCCTTCACACAATCATGGTTGAAAAGCGGGGTGCCAAGCGCAACGCGACAATTGAGATGATGTCGATTGAATGGGTGATCTGACACCTCCTATTCTCATGGACCGGGGCGATGGCGTGCATCTTGCCGCCCGCCTCCGCGCCGGGGCATCAGTCAAGCCCACACTTGTTTTCTTGCCGGGCTATGCCTCTGACATGCAAGGCAGCAAGGCCCTGGCGCTGGATGCTTGGGCCGCCGAGCAAGGCTATGGCCTATTACGGCTCGATTATTCCGGCTGTGGCGAAAGTCAGGGCCGTTTTGCCGAAGGAACATTGGCGCAATGGCGCGATGACGCGCGCTATGTCATTGACCATCTTGCCCCCGGCCCGCTGGTTCTGATTGGTTCGTCCATGGGCGGCTGGATCGCGCTGCTCTTGGCCTGCGCCTTGGGTCATCGTGTTAAAGGTCTGATTGGCATTGCTGCGGCACCCGACTTCACATCCTGGGGCTTTACCGACAGTGAAAAGGCCGAGATAGTTCAAACAGGCCACCTCTTGCGCCCTTCAGATTATGGGCCAGAGCCCATGCTGACGACGCACGCATTTTGGCAATCGGGGCAGGATTTGCGCCTGTTAGAAACGCCAATCTTGATCGATTGCCCCGTGCGGTTACTGCAAGGCCAAATGGACCCGGATGTGCCATGGGACTTGGCCTTACGTATCAGCGCCCAGCTTCGTTCAGCCGATGTGCAGCTTCATTTCATCAAAGATGGGGACCATCGCCTCTCACGCGACGCTGATATAACGCTGCTGACAGATGTCACGGCACGTCTGATGGAGACACTGTGACCTATTTCTTGGCTCTTGCTGCTGCCCTGTCGGCCCCAAGCCCAGCCGCCACTGCTACACCGCAAAGCGATGAGGATAAATTTCGCGCTTGCTTGCATTTGGTCGATAAAGACCCCGAGGCGGCCATTGCGATGGCAGGCCAATGGCGGGTTGCCGGAAGCCTTGTCATGGCGCGCCAATGCCTTGGCATGGCCTATGCCGCAAGCCAACGTTGGGCCTCCGCCATGACCGCTTTTGAGCAATCTGCCCAAGCGGCTGAAGCCAATAAGGATGCGCGGGCAGCGGGCCTGTGGGTGCAAGCTGGCAATGCGGCACTGGCTGCAAAAGATGCCGTAAAAGCCCGCGGCTATTTTGATGCAGCAATCATTTTGGGAACTCTCAATGGGCCTGAAGCTGGAGAGGCGCGTCTGGATCGCGCGCGCGCGCTGGTCGCGACAAACGATCTCCCACGCGCGCGGACAGATTTGGATGCAGCTTTAGGCCTCGTCCCAGCGGATCCGCTCGCATGGCTCTTATCGGCGGCCTTGGCGCGCCGGATGGGAGATCTTGTACGCGCACAAAATGATATTGGAGAGGCTGCAAAGCGCGCGCCCGACGATGCCTCGGTGGCGCTGGAAGCTGGGAATATTGCAGCCATGGCGGGCCAAGAAGAGGCTGCAAAAACCGCGTGGCAAGCAGCGCAAAGGCTGCAGCCCGATGGCCCACAGGGTCAGGCCGCAGCACGCGCGCTGGCGCAATTTGCGGCTCCAGCAGCCGAATCTTCACCCCCAAAGCCGTAATCTACAGGCGTTGACATAAGTGCTTTTCGCACGTCACCAGAGGCTCTAATCTGTCAGTCAATTGTTGAGCGCCGCGTATGTGGCTGAGGAGTGATTTGTGATCAAATATTTGCATACCATGATCCGCGTTTCTGATCCGGATGCCACAATCCGTTTTTTTGAGCTTTTGGGCCTTAAGGAACTGCGCCGCTACGATAATGAAGCCGGGCGCTTCAGCCTGATCTTCTTGGCGGCGCCGGGAGATGAAGAGGCGCAGATTGAGCTAACACATAATTGGGATGAAAGCGGCTATGGCGAAGGCCGCAATTTTGGCCATGTCGCCTATAGCGTTTCGAACATCTACGAGACGTGCCAAAAACTGATGGACGGCGGTGTGACAATCAACCGCCCGCCGCGCGATGGTAAAATGGCTTTTGTGCGCACACCCGATAATATCTCGATTGAACTGCTCCAAGCTGGGCCCGCTTTGGACCCGGCTGAACCTTGGGCTTCCATGCCCAATATTGGCGCATGGTGAGGAGAAGCTGATGTCGCTGGAAATCGTCTGCATCCCCGTCTTGTCCGACAATTATGTCTGGCTGCTGCACGATGATGTCTCGGGCGAGACGGTCGCGGTAGACCCTGCCGTCGCCGCGCCAGTGCTGGAAGAAGCCAAGCAGCGCGGCTGGACGATTTCTGCAATTTGGAACACACATTGGCATCCGGATCACACCGGCGGCAACGCAGAGATTAAAGCGGCCACGGGCTGCACGATCATTGGCCCCTTAGCCGAGGCAGAGCGTATCCCAACACTCGATCAGAAGGTCGCCGAAGGGGATCGTGTGCATATTGGCAAACACGCCGCACAGGTGCTGGATGTCCCCGCGCACACGGCAGGCCATATCGCTTATTATCTGCCCAGCGCCTCTGCGGCCTTTGTAGGTGATACGCTGTTTGCCATGGGGTGTGGCCGGTTATTTGAAGGCACAGCAGAGCAGATGTTTGCCAATATGCAAAAGCTCGCGGCTTTGCCGCCTGAGACGCGCGTTTATTGTGCGCATGAATATACTCAATCCAATGGCCGCTATGCGCTGGTGGCAGAGCCGCAAAACGAAGCAATTGCTGCGCGCATGGTGCATGTTGAAGCAGCACGTGCGCGCGGCGAGGCCACTGTCCCAACGAGTATTGCCGAAGAATTGGCGACCAACCCCTTCATGCGCGCCGCGTCTGCCGCTGAGCTGGCGGACCGCCGTGCAGCAAAAGACAATTTCCGGTAAAGAGCAGACAATAGGATAGGAAAAAGCAGATGCGACATCTTCTTCTTGCTCTGCCAGTGATTGCGGCTGTTGGATGTGCGCCGCTGGAAAACAGCCCGGCGCGGATACAATTGCAAGCCCGCGAGGCGTCTCGCTTGAACGAGGCTTTGGCGGGGTTTAGCCCCGGCAAGCCCGTCTCCTGCCTGCCCAATCGTGATGTGCGTGGGCCGGAGGCCTATGGCGAAACAACCTTATTGTTCCGTATCAACCGCAATTTGATGTACCGCACCGAAACGCGCGGCACATGTCGCGGAATCGCGCATGGTGATGCGCTGATTACCCGACAATTTTCTAGCCAGCTGTGCGCAGGCGACCTTGCCTATAGCACGGATTTGCGGACAGGCTTTCAGTCTGGCTCGTGCGCGCTTGGGGAATTCACACCCTATACACGCGCCAAATAGCGAGACACGGGAAAGACGCGCTGAAGGCTAAGCCTTGTACAGCGCGTCAATCCGATCACCATAGCTTTGGCGGATAATGTGACGACGGATTTTGAGGCTGGGGGTCAGCATCTCATTCTCAATCGTAAAGGCATCCGGCGTTAGCGTAATCTTGCGCACCTTTTCCGTCACCGAAACCTGCGCATTCACCCGATCAACTGCTGCCATAATTGCCGAACGGAACGCCGGCAGATCACACAGCTTGGCAAGATCATATGGCTCATCGTTGGTCTGCGCCCATTCTACCGCCCATTCAGGATCCGGCACGACAAGCCCCACCAGATGCGGTCGCTTATCGCCCGAGACCATCGCTTGGAAGATTTCAGGCTGCAGCGTCAGCATGCCTTCCACCTTTTGCGGGCTGACATTCTCGCCCTTATCGTTGACGATGATGTCCTTCTTGCGATCCGTGATGCGGATGCGCCCCTTATCATCAATCTCGCCAATATCGCCTGTGTGCAGCCAGCCATTTTGAAGGGCGCGGGCTGTTTCAGCCTCATTGCGCCAATAGCCCTGCGTCACCAATTCGCCACGCACCAAAATCTCGCCGTCCTCGGCGATTTTGACTTCGACATTTTTGAGCGGTGGGCCAACCGTGTCCATTTTGAGGCCCACTTTCGGGCGGTTGCACGAGATAACCGGGGCAGCCTCTGTCTGACCATAGCCCTGCAGCATCGTCAGGCCCATCGCGTGAAAAAAGACCCCGATTTCGGGGTTGAGCGGCGCGCCCCCTGACACCATCGCCTTCATCCGACCGCCAAAACGCTGTTGAATTTTGGGACGCAGCGTTTTGTTGATGACCAAGTTCAGCGGCAAATCCCATAGCGAAAGGCCGCCCTGCAAATCCTTTTCTCCCAAAGCCAGGGCACGCCGCATCAATGCTTGAGGCAGCTTCCCCTGCTTTTCGATCTGCTTCAAAATACGCGCCCGCAACACCTCAAATAGGCGCGGCACGACAACCATGATCGTGGGGCGCGTTTCCTCAATATTAGACGCCAGCTTATCAAGGCCTTCGGAATAATAAATCTGCGCGCCCAGACCGATGGGGAAATGCTGGCCGCCCGTATGCTCATAGGCGTGCGACAGCGGCAAGAAGGAGAGGAAGACTTCATCCTCCCAGCCGAAATCTTCGGAAATAACCTCGGCACAGCCCTCGACATTGCACAAAATGGCCCCATGATGCTGGCGCACACCACGTGGCGCGCCGCCGGTTCCACTGGTGTAGATGATGCAGGCCAAATCATCTCGCTTAAAGGTGGCAGCCGCATGGGCAGCGCACGCCTCTACATCGGCTGGTCCGCCAACCATGTCTTTCCAATTGCGGATGGTAACGCCCGTCGATTGGCCGACACGCAGCTCTTCAATACCAATCAACTGGTGCGCGCGCGTGGCCCGAATGGCAGCGGGCATTACAGCCTGCGCCAGCTTGGGTGTTGAAACGATAATCGCACTGGCGCCAGAATCTTCGATAATATGTTGATGATCGCGCTCGGTATTGGTCGTGTAGGTTGGCACCGTCACGCAGCCCGCGGCCATAATGCCCAAATCAGCGATGCACCATTCAGGCCGATTTTCGGACACAAGCATTACGCGGTCGCCAGGTTCCAGCCCGATGTCTTTCAGCGATTGTGCAAGGGCGGCCACTTGGCGCGCTGCCTCTGCCCAGCTGATTGAGTGCCACGCGCCAGCCTGTTTGGCCCATAAGAAGGGGGCGCTGCCCAATTCCTTCGCGCGCGTAAAAAACATCGTCACAAGGTTGGGAAAATGCTCCAGCTCGCGCATCTGATCCTGCTCCTGTTTCTTCTTATCTGTTCGCCCGTTGGGCAGGTGTACTTATTCGCTTAGGCCGACGCCATCACTGCGCGGGTCAGCCGCACCTACCCAACCCTTGGCCGTCCGCTCGGCCGCATTGGCCTTGGAGGGCATGATTGGGTTTTCAAATACGGGCCGCCCGAATTTGGCAAGCTCCGCCGCGCGCGCCGCCAGCGGCGTACCGCTTTCAACCAACAGACCATCATTGCTGAACCAGAGGTTGGGTGCGGCAATCGCTTCTTGCGCATTCAAGCCCCAGTCCAAATGTGCGATGAGTGTTTTTGTAACTTGCATGATGATGCGCTTGCCGCCAGCGGCCCCCACTGCAAAAATCGGCTTGCCCGTTTGATCATAAACAATGGTCGGCGACATGGAGGACACGGGTCGCTTGCCCGGCTGGGGCCGGTTAGCGACGGGTGCGCCATCTTTCATCGGTGCCAAGCTAAAATCTGTCAGCTCATTGTTCAGCGCCATGCCCGCCGCCACCAATTGGCTGCCAAAAGGCCCTTCAATGGTCGACGTCATCGTTGCGACATTGCCGCTGCCATCGACAGCCACAAAATGCGTGGTGCCATGGACTTCGCCTGAAAGTGCTGCCGTGCGCGGCTGCGCACCTGGCGGGGTGCCCGCCTCATAATGCGATAGCGAACTGGTTTCGGAAATCATCGCCGACCGGCTGGCAATATACCCCTTATCCAACAGGCCGCTGACGGGCACCGAAACAAAATCGGCATCGCCAAGATATTTTTCACGATCAGCATAAGCGAGCAGCATTGCTTCGGCGATCACATGCCATGCTTTGGGATCATCCTTGCCCATGGCCTTCAGGTCAAACCGTTCCACCATGCCCAAAATCTGGAAAACAGTTGTCGCACCTGACGATGGCGGGCCCATGCCACACAGCTTGTAAACACGGTATGTCACGCAAACGGGCGGGCGCTCTTTCGCTTCATAGGCCGCAATATCGGCCAGCGTCATTGGCACCGCGTTTTCGGGAGCATGGGTTACAGCATGGCTAATTTCGCGAGCGATGCGCCCCGAATAAAATGCCTTAGGGCCTTTGCGCGCAATTTCTCGTAAAGTTTGTGCCAAAGCAGGGTTGCGGATGACATCTCCCGCGGCTTTGGGCCGGCCATCCTGAAAATAAATGGCTTTGGTCGCCTCCATCTTGCCCCACAACGGGGCCATTTGCGCAATCGTTCCTGCAAGACGGGGTGTTACAACATAGCCGTTTTCCGCCAGTGCAATGGCAGGCTGAAACAGCGTGGCCCATTTCAACTTACCCCATTTGGCATGCGCTTTGGCGGCCAACGAAATATTGCCCGGCACACCGACAGAGTGCCCGCCAACAAACGCCTCACGGAAGGGCATAACCTGCCCATTGGGTTGCAAGAAGCGATCTTCTCGCGTCGCAGCCGGGGCTTTTTCACGCCCATCTATGGTCGCAGGCTGGCCCGATGCCGCATCATGATAGACAAAAAAGCCACCGCCCCCAATGCCCGAGGATTGCGGTTCGACCACGGACAGCGCCAGCATCATGGCAAGCGCCGCGTCAGCCGCCGTCCCGCCCTGTCGCAACATAGCCTGTCCGGCTGCGGCCGCGCGTGGGTCTGCCGCCGAAACAGCGCCTCTTGCCGCCATCGCCTGCGTGGGAAGAAGGATGAAGATAAGGGTAAGAATGAGCTTTTTCATGCACCTTACCTAACGCGGTTTCAAAGGGGGACAACCCCTAACGCACATCAACCCCAACGGCTTCTGTTACGTTGGAAAACCCATCACGCTCCAAAAGCTGATCCAGACCTTTTGTGATCCGTTGGGCAAGCCCCGGCCCTTCATAGACCAAGGCAGAATAAAGCTGCACCAACGACGCCCCAGCGCGGATGCGTGCATAGGCCTGTTCCGCACAGGCAATGCCGCCCGCGCCAATCAGCGGCATTTTACCCCCAGTTGCGCGCCAAAAATCGGCCATGCGGGTCTGCGCCAGCGCACATAGAGGTGCGCCGGAAAGCCCGCCGACTTCGTCCGCATAGCGCGATGCCAACTTTGGACGACTGATCGTGGTGTTTGAGACAATCAAGGCGTCGACCTGGCCCATTGAAAGTCGCGCAATCGCATCAATGTCAGCAGGTTCCAAATCAGGTGCAACTTTGAGAAATACCGGTGGCGGGTTTTGAGGCAGCGCGCTTCGCACGGCAGTCAACAAATCACGCAACGCCGCTTCATCCTGCAAGGCGCGCAGACCGGGCGTGTTGGGTGAGCTGATGTTAACAGTGAGATAAGAGGCCAAGGGCGCCATTTGCGCGACGCCCGTGGCATAGTCTGCAATGCGATCCACCGCATCTTTATTCGCGCCGATATTAACGCCAATAATGCCGCGTCCCCGCGCCTTTGCAAGCCGTGGCATCGCGGCCACCTGCCCACCATTATTAAACCCCATGCGGTTAATAACTGCCTCATCTTCAACCAACCGAAAAAGACGCGGCTGTGGATTGCCAGACTGGGGCAGGGGTGTCAGCGTACCGACTTCGACAAAGCCAAACCCCATGCCCAACATGTGAGCAGGCACCTCAGCATCTTTATCATAGCCCGCGGCCAAACCAATTGGGTTCGGGATGGTCAGCCCCGCGACTTTGCTGGCAAGGCGGGGCGATGCAGGCTTTGGCGCAGCGGCAGGCAAGAGGCGCAATGCCTGCAAGCTAAGCCGATGCGCGCGTTCGGCATCGAGCTGGAAGATGAAGGGTCGAACAAGCGAATAGACATTCATAAGAATTGCCTTAGCGGCATCTGAAGCGCGCTCCAATGGCCTATGACACCGACATGGCCTTACGCGACAAGTCATTCCAAAAGATCAGGGTTGAAATTCGGACTAATGCGGTCCAATTAGCCGCCATGCGCTTATCGAGTCTGGCAGATTATGCGGTTGTCATGATGACCGCTTGTGCCCGCCATTGTGGCGGAACGCGGATGAATGCCAGCCAATTGGCTGATGAAACCGGCATTCCCCTGCCCACAGTCCAAAAGCTGGTGAGTCGCCTCTCTTCTGCGGGGTTGCTGCGGTCTATCCGTGGCGCGGGCGGAGGATTTAAACTTGCGCGCCCTGCGGCCGCGATCAGCATTGCTGAAATTGTGGAAGCCATTGAAGGCCCAATTGCGATGACCGCTTGTGTCGAACAGGGCAGACATGATTGCGCGCTGGAAGGCAGCTGCACCGTCCAGCCGCACTGGCCGGTTGTAAACCAAGCGGTGCGCAGCGCACTGGCCGATATTCGCCTGACCTCTCTTACCCGACCCATGCCGCAGCTTGCTGGGGCCACGAGCTAAGCCATGACAGATACTCCAATCAAAGATGCGGCGGCCCATGCGGCGGCCGCCAAAGTTGCCGATTATGAGCATGGCTGGGCCGCGGACATTGAACAGGAATTTGCGCCCAAGGGGCTCAATGAAGATACCGTCCGCTTCATCTCTGCAAAGAAGAACGAGCCCGAATGGATGCTCGATTGGCGATTAAAGGCTTTTCGTCTGTGGCAGACGATGGAGACACCCGATTGGGCGAAGCTGAATGTGCCGCCCATCGATTATCAAGACGCCTATTATTACGCCGCACCCAAGGCGAAGAAGACGCTTGAAAGTCTGGATGAAGTCGATCCAGAAATTCTGAAAGTCTACGAAAAGCTGGGCATCCCGATTGAGGAGCAAAAGGTGCTCGCGGGCGTAGAGGGCGCACGAAAAGTCGCCGTGGATGCGGTGTTTGACAGTGTGTCTGTCGCCACCACATTTCGCGAAGATCTGAAAAAGGCAGGTGTCATCTTCCTGTCGATTTCCGAGGCGATCCGCGAATATCCCGAGCTTGTGAAAAAATGGCTCGGCAAGGTTGTACCCGTGCGCGATAACTATTTCGCAGCATTGAATTGCGCGGTCTTTTCAGATGGGACGTTCGTCTACATTCCTGAAGGGGTGCGCTGTCCCATGGAATTGAGCACCTATTTCCGCATCAATGCTGAAAATACGGGCCAATTTGAACGCACGCTGATTGTGGCAGATAAGGGCAGCTATGTCTCCTATCTGGAGGGTTGCACCGCCCCTATGCGTGATGAAAACCAGCTCCACGCAGCTGTTGTGGAACTCGTCGCGCTCGATGATGCAGAGATTAAATATTCCACTGTCCAAAACTGGTATCCGGGCGATGCCGAAGGACGTGGCGGTATTTATAACTTTGTGACCAAGCGGGCACTATGCCAAGGCAAGCGCTCAAAAGTCAGTTGGACACAAGTCGAAACCGGATCTGCGATTACGTGGAAATATCCCAGCTGTGTGCTCAATGGCGATGATAGTGTGGGCGAATTTTATTCCGTCGCTGTGACCAACAATTACCAGCAGGCGGATACTGGCACCAAGATGATCCATAATGGCAAGCGGACGCGTTCTACCATTGTGTCCAAAGGGATCAGCGCCGGAAAATCTAACGGCACCTATCGTGGGCTGGTGCGCGTTGCCCCGCAGGCCGAGGGCGTACGCAACTTCACCCAATGCGACAGCCTATTATTGGGGGATCAGTGCGGCGCGCACACAGTGCCATATATCGAAGTGAAAAACCCCTCTGCCCAGATTGAGCATGAGGCGACAACGTCCAAAATTTCCGACGATCAATTATTCTATGCCATGCAGCGTGGATTGGGGCAGGAAGAAGCTGTCGCCCTGATCGTCAATGGCTTTGCAAAGGAAGTCTTGCAGCAATTGCCGATGGAATTTGCCGTGGAAGCACAAAAGCTGCTTGGCATATCGCTAGAAGGCTCCGTTGGATGATTGCGCTGCCCCTTCTTGCTGCTGCGATGACGCTGCCCGATCTCGATGATCTGCGGACGCATATTACGCGCTGTGATCGCCCCGCCGTATCGCGTATTTTCAGCGATGAGCCTCAGCGCCGGGCGGATTTCCTGATTGGTGCAGCGCAAGAACAAGATGCGATTGCGCGGGCGCGTGTCCAGATTGTGGAACGTCGCCGCAAGCTCAGCGCATCCGGTGCGACCAACACCGATAACGCGGATGCCATTAATGCCGCCGCGCAAGAACTGGATGATCGCCAACAAGCGCTGAATGATCGTCGCGCAGTCGATGCACTGTACCGCGATACCCTTGATTTTCTTCGCCAACATTATCTCGCCAGCTGCGCGCAGGGGACCAAAAATGCTCTCAATCCATAATCTTCAGGCCAATGTGGCGGACAAGCCCATTCTGAAGGGCCTCTCGCTGACGATTAATGCTGGCGAAATCCATGCAATCATGGGGCCGAATGGCGCGGGCAAATCGACGCTGGGATATACGCTGGCTGGCCGCCCCGGCTATGATGTCACTGGCGGCGATGTGACGTTTGACGGCCAGGATTTATTGGCGCTCGACCCGCATGAACGCGCGGCTGCGGGCCTCTTTTTGGGCTTTCAATATCCGGTTGAAATCCCTGGCATATCCAACCTGCAATTCTTGCGCGAAAGCCTCAATGCGCAGCGTAAAATCCGCGGCGAAGATCCGCTATCAGGTGCAGATTTCCTTAAAATCGCCCGCGCGCAGGCTGATGCTATGGGTATGGACATGGATATGCTCAAACGCCCCGTCAATGTCGGCTTTTCGGGCGGCGAGAAGAAGCGCAATGAAATGGTACAGATGGGGATTTTGAACCCCAAACTCGCATTGTTGGACGAAACGGATTCTGGCCTCGACATTGATGCTCTGCGCGTCGTGGGCGAAGGTATTAACCGCATCATGCGCAAGGCCGATAAGGCGGTGCTGCTGATCACCCATTATCAGCGCTTGCTAGATTATGTGCAGCCCGATTTTGTCCATGTGCTGGCTGAAGGCAAAATTGTCCGCTCGGGCGGGCCAGAGCTTGCCTTGGAATTGGAACGCGAAGGCTATCGGGAGTTGGCTGCGTGACAGCGCTTCCGACCCGGCGTGATGAAGCGTGGCGCTACGCCGATTTAGAGGCAGTGGCGCGCGCATGGCCGCTGCCTGCGCCGGAGCTGATCTCAGTCACCTCGGGCGAAAGCTTTACCCGTACGATCCTCCAAGACACCGGACGCATCCAGCAAATTGATTTGCATTTGGCCGCACATGCGAAGGCCGCACTCCATGTCCTGAATATCGGCGGCGATTATGGACGGATTGAATTGAACGTCACGCTGGACGAAGGCGCAGACTTCACGCTTGGCGCGGCACAAATTGGCGGCGCGACGCAAACGCTGGAAGTTATCACCACGGTCACGCACATGGGCCCTGATGCGACGAGCCGGCAAATTGTCCGTTCTGTCCTCGCAGCGCAGGCAACGGGCACTTATTTGGGTAAGGTCGCCGTTGCGCGGGGCGCGCAACACACGGATAGCGAACAATCCGTGAAGGCCATTTTGCTCGATCGGACCGCCACAGCGAATGCCAAGCCCGAACTCGAAATCTACGCTGATGATGTGAAATGCGCGCATGGCTGTGCGATTGGCGAGTTGGATGCGATGGCGATGTTCTACCTGCAATCGCGCGGGCTGACGCCTGCGGAAGCGAAGACGCTGTTGCTGCAAGCCTTTATCTCGGAAGTCTTTGAAGGCGCGGCAGACCAAGACAAGCTACAGGCACTTGCCTTGGCGCGACTGGAGGCACTGACGTGACATCCTATCGCGCAGATTTTCCCGGCGTTCAGGGCTGGCATTATTTGGATACGGCCGCGACCGCGCAAAAGCCACGCGTCGTCATTGAAGCCATGGCCCGCGCGCTTGGGGAAGATTATGCCACAGTGCATCGTGGCGTATATGCGCGGTCCGCAAATATGACGCTGGCGTTTGAAGCCGCGCGTCAGCGGGTGGCGCGCTTTATTGGTGCGCCGAGCCAGAATGAGATTGTGTTTGTGCGCGGCGCAACTGAGGCAATCAACCTGATCGCCAATAGCTGGGGCAGCCTGCTCAAATCTGGCGACCGTATTCTCCTGTCGCAGCTGGAGCATCATTCCAACATTGTGCCGTGGCAATTGCTGCGCGACCGCATCGGCATTGAGATTGATGTCTGCCCCCTGACCCCTGATGGCCAGATTGATTTAGACGCCGCCGAAGAGATGCTGACCCCAGCGCATAAATTGGTCGCGCTCGCCCATGTGTCGAATGTGTTGGGTTCAGTGCTTGATGCCAAGCGGGCGGCAAAATTGGCACAGGCCGTCGGGGCGAAGCTGTTGCTCGATGGATGCCAAGCCGTCCCGCATATGCCCGTCAATGTTGCAGAATTGGGCTGCGATTTTTACGTGTTTTCGGCACATAAGCTTTATGGCCCCACGGGCATTGGTGCGCTGTGGGCAAAGGCGGACCTGCTGGATGCCATGCCGCCATGGCAGGGCGGTGGCGCGATGATTGATCGCGTTAGCTTTGAGCAGACAACCTACGCGCCCGCGCCAGCACGCTTTGAAGCTGGCACGCCTGCAATTGCCGAAGCCATCGCGCTGAGCGCGGCGATTGACTATGTTGATGGCATTGGCCTTGCCGCCATCCACGCACACGAAGCCCAACTTGTGCGCGCCGCCCGCGATGCCATGAGCAAGATGAATTCGGTGCGCCTTTTTGGTCCGGAAAATTCTGCCGGAATTATTTCATTTGCGGTGGAAGGCGTGCATCCACACGATGTCGGCACCATCTTGGATGAAGAAGGCGTAGCAATCCGCGCCGGGCATCATTGTGCGCAGCCGCTGATGGACCATATGGGCGTGCCCGCCACCGCGCGCGCGAGCTTTGGTCTTTATAACGATATGGATGATGTGGCCGCACTGGTGCGCGGCTTGGAACGAGTGAAGAGGATCTTCGGATGAGCAAAGAAATCCGGATCGAAGAAGTCGACAGCGTCCCGCCGCCGCCCAAAGCGCGCGTAGAGGATGTGGAAAGTGCAGGCGATAAGCTGGAGCGGAAGAAAGATTATCTTGATGGCTTTCTCAGTCAGCAACCGGCCGCTGTCCCCTCGACCGAACCGGGCGGCGACCTTTATGATGCCGTTATTGCAGCGCTGAAGGACATTTATGATCCGGAAATTCCGGTGAATATTTATGACCTTGGCCTGATCTATAATGTTGAGATCAATGACGGACATGTTCATGTCACAATGACGCTGACAACCCCGCATTGCCCCGTTGCAGAATCAATGCCCGGCGAAGTCGAACTGCGCGTCGGCTCTGTCCCCGGCGTGGGCGATTGCGAAGTGCATCTGGTATGGGATCCGCCATGGTCGCCTGAATCGATGTCGGACGAGGCCCGTTTGGAGTTGGGAATGCTATGACCACCGAAACGAAAACCCGCGCACGCCCTGCTGCCGTCATCCTAACACCCGCGGCTGAAGCAAGGGTGGCGCATCTGATGCGCCAAGCGCCGGAAGGCGCGATTGGCGTCAAGCTCTCAACCCCGCGCCGCGGCTGCTCTGGCCTTGCCTATTCGGTCGACTATGTCACCGAAGCCAACAGCTTTGATGAGAAAATCGAAACGCCGGGCGGTCTGTTCTTCATTGATGGCGCGTCGGTTTTGTATCTTGTCGGCTCTACAATGGACTGGCAGGAAGATGACTTCACCGCCGGGTTCGTGTTCCACAACCCAAATGCCAAAGGCACATGCGGCTGTGGGGAGAGCTTTACGATATGACGAAGAACGCACGCCGGATTTTGATTTTTCTCTCCGGCGCGGCGCTGATCGGCGGGTTGACCTACGCCAACCGAGAGGCATTGCTTCACCGCGCTTTTGAGCGCGCGGTGGATAAGGGCATTGGCCGCGATGTGGTCGCCAGCCTTGACCCCAAAGACATTCATGTTGGCTTTTGTGGCACAGGCTCGCCGCTGCCCAGCCGGGACCGCGCATCAGCCTGCACGGCTGTTTGGGTCGGCGGAAAACTCTTCATTTTTGATGCTGGTGAAGGCGCGGGCGAGACGCTCTCCCTCATGGGCTTGCCCCTGGGCAAGACTGAAGGCGTTTTCCTCACGCATTTGCATAGCGACCATTTTGAAGGTCTTGGGCCCCTCGCACTACAACGTTGGGCGGGCGCCAGCGCGGCAACCCCATTGCCGCTATTTGGCCCGGCGGGCACCAACCAAATCGCCCAAGGACTGATGCTGGCTTACGGGCCCGACAGCAAATTCCGGATGGCGCATCATGGGCCCAAGGTCGTGCCGCCCTCGGGCTTTGGCTATGTCGCCAAAGAAATCGCCCCCGGCGTGGTATATGATGCAGCGGGCATCCGCATTACTGCATTTCCTGTGCATCATGATCCTGTCACGCCTGCCTTTGGCTATCGGCTCGATTGGCAGGGCAAAAGCGTGACCATCAGCGGCGATACCGCAAAGTCTGACACGCTCGCGCACATGGCCAAGGGAACCGACCTGCTGGTGCATGAAGTCCTTAATCGCGACATGGTGCAAAGCATGGCCGATGCTGCTGCGCGTCATGGCCAACCCAATCGCGCCAAAATTTTCCGCGACATTCAAGGCTACCACGCAAGCCCTGTGGAAGCGGGTGAGGTCGCGGCCAAGGCGGGCGCAAAAATGCTTGCATTCACACACATTGTCCCCAGCGTTCCCAAGGCAATGACCGGCCTTGTTATTGCTGGCGCAGATCATGCGTATAAGGGACCAATCCGAGCCATGCGCGATGGCGATATGCTCAGCATCAATGGCAAGGATGCCCCTGCCTATCGAAATCTGCTGGACTAGGCGCACCCCCAGACGCAAAGCATAGTCATGACACCCAAACCCCCGCTTCAGGCCGCCATCATCCCCGTGACACCGTTGCAGCAAAATTGCTGCCTCATTTGGTGTACGGAAACGATGCAGGGTGCTTTTACTGATCCGGGTGGAGATTTGCCGTTGCTAAAGGCAGCCGCTGCAAAGCAAGGCGTGACGATTGAAAAGCTGCTCGTTACGCATGGGCATCTCGACCATTGCGGGCAGACGGGGATTTTGGCCAAAGAATTGGGCGTGCCGATTGAAGGCCCGCATGAAGAAGATCGCTTCTGGATTTCCCAACTGGATGATGATGGCCGCAAATGGGGGATGGACGCCAAAACTTTTGAGCCTGATCGCTGGCTCAAAGATGGTGATACGGTGACCATTGGCAAGCTGACTCTGGATGTCATTCACTGCCCCGGTCACACACCGGGCCATGTGGTATTTTACCACGCGCCATCGAATTTTGCCGTGGTGGGCGATGTGCTATTTCAAGGATCAATTGGCCGTACCGACTTCCCCCGGGGGAATCATCAGCAGTTGATTGATTCGATTACCCAAAAGCTGTGGCCGCTGGGCAATGAGACGGCTTTTGTGCCAGGCCATGGGCCGATGTCGACCTTTGGACATGAGCGGAAGACCAACGCCTATGTCTCGGATTATCTGCTGGGCTGAGCCACCCAATCCCCCGCAACCGCCATCCAAATAGAGAGCCCTGCAATAGCGGCCGTTTCGGCACGCAGGATGCGCGGGCCTAGCGACACCGCAACAGCCTGAGGCAGCGCCTTAATTGCCGCCCGCTCGTCCGCATCAAAGCCGCCTTCCGGCCCGACGAGCAGCGCCGCGGGGCCCGGTTTCGCAACTTCTGCCAGCGGAACGCCGCCTTCTTCATCGGCGAAATAAAGCGTGCGGTTGGTCGGCCAGTCTTTCAGCATATCCGCCAGCTTCACAGCGTCTACGATTTCCGGCAACGCGGTGCGTGCGCATTGCTCTGCTGCTTCAACCATTTGCGCACGAAGCCGATCCATATTCGTGCGCTCCACAATTGTCCGGCGGGTGATGACAGGGCGATAGAGCGCAACGCCTAACTCGCAGGCCTTTTCAACAACCATATCCAGCCGTGCTTTTTTGACAGGCGCCGCAAGCAACCAAATATCGGGCACAGGCTCACGCGGGCGCAACAGTGCGGTAACGCGCAGTGACACATCACGCTTGGCGACATCTGCCACTTCGGCCAACCATTCGCCAGTCTGATTATCGCAGAGTTTGACGGGCGACCCGGGCTTTACACGCAACACATTGAGCAAATAATGCGCCGCGCTGCCATCAAGCCGAACGACGGCACCATCGCTCAAGCACTCCTCGATAAAGAGGCGCGGTGTGGATTGGGGTGGCCAGGCGGGAATTGCGGGCATAAGGGCGATTAGCATGACCGTTGAGCCAAATATAGCCTCGCTGGTGCCTGATGCAGAACTTACGGGGCTGATGCGCCTGCTGCCTGCCCGCGCACGGCCATATGCAGCCTTAGCGCGCTTTGACCGGCCGATTGGCTGGTGGCTGCTGTTCTGGCCTTGTCTCTTTGGCTTGGGCCTTTCTGGCGGCTTGCCCCAATTTTGGCCGCTGGCGCTGTGGATGCTGCTGGGGGCAATTGCGATGCGCGGCGCGGGCTGCGTGTATAACGACATAGTCGATCGTGATCTCGACGCGCAGGTGGAACGCACCCGCAACCGACCTGTGGCCAGTGGTGCCGTATCGCTAAAAGCCGCCTGGGGCTGGCTGGCCTTGCTCTCAACCATCGGCCTTATCGTTCTGCTCCAATTGCGCTGGCAGGCCCAATTGGTGGCGCTGGCCAGCCTTGCGCCTGTCGCTGCTTATCCCTTTATGAAGCGGATCACATGGTGGCCACAGGCTTGGCTCGGCCTTGTCTTTTCATGGGGGGCACTTGTCGGCTGGGTTGCGTTTGCGCCGCCCAACTTGGCCATGCTGATGGTTTATGTCGGATCAATTTTTTGGGTGATTGGCTATGATACCATTTACGCGCTGCAAGACCGAGAAGATGACGCGCTTATTGGTATCCGTTCTTCCGCGCGCGCGCTGGGCGAGAAGGTGAAGCCGGGGGTTGCAGCTTTTTATGCGCTGGCGCTTCTTCTCTGGGGCCTCGCTATCTGGCAAATTCGACCACAAGGCTTGGCCCTCATCGCACTGCTGCCTGCCACCCTGCATCTGCTGTGGCAGATCATCAGCTTGGCGCCTGAGGATGGCGCCGATGCGCTCGCCAAATTCCGGTCTAACCGACTGACGGGGCTGTTGGTCGCGCTGGCCATGATAACAATTGGCGCTTCGGCTTGAGGCTTGGCCCACAAGCGCCTAACTGTGCTTCATGCTAACCCATGATCAGGCGCGCGACCGCGCCCACGACCTTGTTGCCCGCGCCATCAAAGCCGGAGCAGATGCCGCCGATGCCATTTATGTGGCTGATGCCTCCACTGGTGTCCAAGTGCGCCTTGGCGCGCTGGAAGATGTCCAACGATCTGAAGGTGAAGAAATTGGCCTGCGCGTTTTTGTCGGCCGCCAATCCGCCAGCGCGTCTTCATCTGACTTGTCACTCGATGCCCTCACCAAATTGGCTGAGCGCGCCGTCGCAATGGCCGGTCAGGCGCCAGAGGATGAATATGCAGGCCTTGCCCCCGCAGAGTTGTTGATGCGCGAAACGCCGCGCGACTTGGACATTGATGATGGGGCCGATGTATCGCCCCAAGCGTTGCGCGAACGCGCAATGGCAGCAGAAGATGCAGCGCGCGCCGTAACAGGCGTGACCAACAGCGAAGGCGGCAGTGCAAGCGCGGGCCGCGCCATTATCGCGCTGGCCACCAGTGGCGGCTTTGCGGGCAGCTATTCCGGGTCAAGTCACAGCGTTTCGGCAAGCGTGCTGGCTGGCGAAGGCGCCGGCATGCAGCGCGACTATGCCTATCACAGCGTGCGCCATTTAGGCGACTTGGACGATGCCACAGCGATTGGCCGTGAAGCTGGCGACAAAGCTGTCGCGCGCCTGAACCCCATCAAGCTGAAAAGCGGACCAATGACAGTCGTGCTCGACCCCCGGGTGGGCGGGTCACTGGTCGGCCATTTAATTGGAGCCATTGCCGGATCATCCATTGCCCGCAAAACCAGCTTCTTGCTTGATGCGTTGGGCACTGAGGTGTTTGCCCCGAACATCACGATTTGGGATGATCCGCATCGGCTGCGCGGTTTGCGGTCAAAGCCCTTTGATGGCGAAGGGCTGCCCACGAGCCGTCGCGCGCTGATTGACAAAGGCGTGCTGACAACTTGGCTGCTCGACAGCGCGTCTGCCCGGCAATTGGGGCTTCAGCCTACCGGGCATGCGGCACGCGGCGTTGGGGGGCCTCCGGGGGCAGGCGCCTCTAACCTCCATATGGAAGCGGGCAGCCTAAGCCCGGCTGATTTGATGGCCGACATTAAGGAAGGCTTTTACGTAACAGAGCTGATTGGTCAGGGCGTGAATGGCCTGACAGGCGATTATAGTCGCGGGGCTTCGGGCTTTGTTATCCGCAATGGACACATTGCAGAAGCCGTTGCCGAAGTGACGATCGCAGGCAATTTGAAAGACATGTTCCGCAACCTGACCCCGGCAAATGATTTGACCTTCCGCTATGGCACCAATGTGCCAACCCTGCGTTTGGAAGGATTGATGCTCGCTGGTGACTGATCCGCGTCTTGACCAGTTAAGTGCCATTGCCCGCGAGGCCGGGGCGATTGCGCTTGACCGGTTTCGGGGGGAATTTGATCGTTGGGAAAAATCCCCCGGCAATCCGGTCTGCGAAATTGATCTGGCCGTAGATGCCTTTTTAAAATCCGCATTGGCCGATTTGGACCCCGATGCAGGGTGGTTGTCTGAAGAAACCGCGGACAATGCCGAGCGGCTGTTGCTCCCACGTGTGTGGGTGGTCGATCCGATTGATGGCACGCGCGATTATGTGCGCGGGCGCGATGGCTGGGCCGTCTCAATTGCACTGGTTGAAGGCGGGCGCACCACGCTCGCTGTGCTTGATGCCCCGGCACGCGATGAGCATTGGCGCGCGGCGCGGGGGAGCGGGGCGTGGCGCAATGGCGAACCCATTTCGGCCAGCACCCGCGACACTCTGCCCGGCGCGCGCGTGCCCGCCGACCTTCTGCCCAAGGCCGATATCGACCTCGTCACAGTTCATAAACCCAACAGCATCGCCTTGCGGATCGCGATGGTGGCGGCAGACGAGGCAGATCTCGTCGCCACGCTGCGCTGGGGGCATGAATGGGATATTGCCGCCGCCGCTTTGCTCACCGAGGAAGCTGGCGGCGTTGTCACCGACGCGCATGGGCGGCCCTTGCGATTTAATTCTACCAAGGGCGAGGCTTTCGGCGTTTTAGCAACAGGCGCGCCATTGCATTCTGCCGCTGTTGCACGGCTAAGCGAGCGCGCCGCGCGGCTCTCAATCCGTTAAGCCGCCTTAATCGGCGCGATATTCAAGCGCCGCAGCTCAATTTTGGGGCAATGGTCCATCACAACACGCAGGCCTGCAGCTTCGGCACGTTGTGCGGCCTGGGCATTGATGACCCCCAATTGCATCCAAACCGATGTCGCACCTGCCTGAATGGCTTCATCCACAATCGGCCCCGACGCTTCAGAATTGCGGAAAATATCTACCATATCGATGGGCTCTGCCACATCAGCAAGCGCCGCGACGACCCGCTGACCATGGATGAATTGCCCTGCGAGCGCCGGGTTCACTGGCGTCACCTGATAGCCATGCGCCAACAATACGCCCATCACCTCAAAACTCGGGCGCTCTGGCCGATCTGAGGCGCCCACCAAAGCGATATGACGCACCTCGTTCAACAGCTGGGCAATCTCGGCATCAGATGTCAGCGGCATATCAGGCTCCTTGCGCGGCCAGCCAGGCGGCAATTTTTGCAGCGATCCCCTCAAACACTTGAGCATGCGGCCCGGTTCCGGCGGCCACGGGTTGGCCCGCATCCGAAGCGGTACGGATATCGATATCGAGCGGGATACGGCCAAGGAAATTAAGGCCCATCGCCTTGGCCGCTGCCTCTGCTCCACCCGCGCCAAAGGGGTCAGACACTTCGCCGCAATGTGGGCAGACATAGCCAGCCATATTCTCAATCAAACCAATGATCGGCACATTCGCCTTTTGGAATAAATCAATCGCGCGTGTCGCATCGATCAAGGCCAAATCTTGCGGGGTCGAGACAATCACAGCGCCTGCCGGTTTATGCTTTTGCACCATCGACAATTGCACATCCCCGGTGCCCGGCGGCATATCTGCCACCAGCACATTGGCATGACCCCAATCGGCATCGACCAATTGGCTCAACGCGTTGCCAGCCATCGGGCCCCGCCACGCAATGGCTTGGCCCGGCGCCACCAAATGGCCCATCGACAATAAGGGAATGCCCAATGGCGTTTCCACCGCATTCAGCTTTTGCCCTTCAGCCTCGGGCTTGCGCCCTTCACTTCCCGTCAGCAAGGGCTGGGAAGGCCCGTAAATATCGGCATCAACCAGTCCGGGGCGAAGCCCAGCGCGCTTGAGCGCAACTGCAATATTTGTTGAGACAGTCGACTTGCCCACCCCGCCTTTGCCACTGGCAATCGCGATCAGCGGACGGGTGACTTTTTCACTTGTCATAGCAATCCGCACATCAGAAATGCCCGGCACTTGGCGAAGCACCTTTTCCACTTGGGCCTCCAGGCTGTTTCGGGCTTCTACCGATAAGCCCGTTACATCCAAGACAAGTGTGGCTCGCCCATCGGCCAGTCGCAACCCATTGGCGCGGCCTGATGCCACCAGACCAGTGTGTGTTACGGGGTCTATAATCGCGTCCAGTGACGCCGCCATCAGCTCAAGATCAGACATAAAGCGCGATTTAGGGCCTGAATCTTTTCGCGCCACTGTTTTTCGGGAAAGCGCCATCCTATATGGTGCGTCATGAGTGCAAAAACAGGCTGGAGAGCGCGGGCAATCGCGCTGTTATCTGATGCGGGTGGTCCTTGGGGCAACCGCGGCAATGGTGGATCCAATGGCGGCGGATCGGGCGGCAATGGCCCCCGCAATCCTTGGAACGCGCCGCCAGGTGGTGGCGGCGGACGCCCGCGTGGCCCCTCCCCTCTGGATGACCTCTCTCGCCAATTGCGCGACCGCTTTGGCGGCAATGGCGATGGCGGATCTTCTTGGCCGATGATTCGGCTGGTCGGCGGCGTGGTGCTGGGCCTTTGGATCCTGTTCACCAGCTTCCACTCCATTGCCCCGCAAGAGCGCGGCATTGTAACAACTTTTGGCGCGTATTCGCGCACGCTGGAATCTGGCATTGGCCTGACTTTGCCGGCCCCGATTGAACGCGTCACCAAATTGAACGTGGCTGAAATCCGAACTGTCGACATTCCCGCGTCAAGCGGCGTTGAGAATTTCGTGCTGACAGGGGATCAGAATATCGTTGATCTCGATTATTCTGTGCGTTGGTCCATCGCCGACCCAGAATTGTTCCGCTTCCAACTGACTGATCCAGAAGAAACCATTCGTGAGGTTGCCGAAAGTGCGATGCGCGCGGCTGTTTCTCGCGTGGATTTAATTGGCGCCATTGGTGCGAAGCGTGGGCAAATTGAAGCCGATGTTGAAAACCGGATGCGCACCATTTTAGGGGCCTATCGCTCGGGCGTGCGGATTGAAGGCGTGGCCATCAAACGCGCAGACCCGCCCACAGCTGTGATTGACGCGTTTAAGGATGTGACGGCTGCGCAGCAGGAAGCGCAATCCATGATCAACCAAGCCAACACCTATTCACAGCAAGTAACGCAGCGCGCGCTGGGCGAGGCGCAGGCCTTTGACAAGGTATATGCGCAGTACAAGCTGTCCCCCAACGTAACACGCCGCCGCATGTATTATGAAACGATGGAACAAGTGTTGGGCAAGCTCGACAAGACAATTATCGAAACGCCCAATGTCATGCCGTATCTGCAGTTGCCGCCCAATGCGCGCAAGGCGCCAGAGCCAACGGCCACAGCCCGCACGGGAGATCGCTAATGGACCGACTTTTGCGTAACCCGGCGGGCCTTGCATTTTTGACGCTCGCCCTGGTTATTCTTTTTGGCGCCACCGTCTCTTTCGTGCCGGAAACCCGGCAGGGTGTTGTTGTCCGCTTTGGCCAGCCCGTGCGGATCATCAACGCTTATGAAAAAGGCGAGCAATTTGGGAATACGGGTGCAGGGCTCATCCTGCGCATTCCCTTTGCCGAAAAAATCCAGTGGCTGGATAAACGCGTTCAATCGATCAGCATGGATGAGCAAGAAGTGCTGTCGACCGATCAGCTGCGCCTCGAGGTCGATGCCTTTGCACGCTATCGCATTGTCGATCCCTTGAAGATGTACAAAACCGCGCGCACTGAAGACCGGCTGGCAGAGGCGCTGCGCCCCCTGCTTGGCTCCGCGTTGCGCAATGAATTGGGCAAAGAGCCGTTTGCCACATTGCTCAGCCCCGAGCGTGGCCAAGTGATGCGCAACATCCGCGATGGCCTCAACCGTGAAGCGCGGCAATATGGCGCAGAAGTGATTGATGTGCGCATCAAGCGGGCCGATTTACCCAAGGGTGCAACGCTTGAATCTGCCTTCCAGCGGATGCGCACCGCACGCCAGCAAGAAGCCGCAACCAAGCGCGCCGAAGGCTGGAAGCAAGCGCAAATCATTCGGGCAAGCGCTGATGCGGAAGCCGCCAAAATCTACTCCGCATCTTTCGGGAAAGACCCGGGCTTTTATGATTTTTACAGGGCGATGCAGTCGTACCGAGCAACCTTTGGGTTGGATGGGTCCAAGCCTGAAGGCTCGACGAGCATCATCTTGTCCCCCGGCAATGATTATCTGCGACAATTCCGTGGCGGGGGTGCGCGCTAAGCCACTCCCAAGAGCGGCGGGCTGTTCAAATTCGGTTCAGACCCGCCGCGCCATCCCTGCAAGGGATGTTGAATTCAAAACATAAACAAAGGAGATCAAGAGTGCGTTACGCTTATGCCCTGACGGCGGCTTTGCTGCTCGGCGGAACGACGGCCACACTTGCCCTGCAATCCCCTGCAGCCTCGCAAGAGGCGCAGAATGAACCCGGCATGGTGGCTGCAACAGCGCCGCGCCCCGGCGCGCCGATGAGCTTTGCGGATTTGGCCGCGCGCCTCCAACCCGCCGTGGTCAACATCTCGACCAAGCAGAAGGTGCAAGTCGCCAATAACAATCCGTTTGCCGGCACGCCCTTTGCTGATCTTTTTGGCGGTGGCAGCGATGGTCGCCCGGTAACGCGGGAAGCACAATCTTTGGGCTCGGGCTTTGTTGTCTCGCCCGATGGTTATATCGTCACCAACAACCATGTTGTGTCCCCTGGTCAGCGCGGTGCAGCCGTCAGCTCGATCACTGTCACCTTCCCAGACCGCACGGAATATTCTGCAAAGCTGGTGGGCCGTGATGCCGCGTCTGACCTTGCACTGCTCAAAATTGAAGGCCGCAACCTGCCTTATGTAAAATTCGGCGATAGCAGCCGGACACGTGTGGGCGATTGGGTGGTGGCAATCGGCAACCCTTATGGTCTGGGTGGCACCGTAACAGCCGGTATTGTCTCGGCGCTCCACCGCAATATCGGATCCGGCCCGTCCGACCGCTACATCCAAACCGATGCCTCGATTAACCAAGGCAATAGCGGTGGGCCAATGTTTGACATGAACGGCAATGTCATTGGCATCAACACCGCCATTTTCTCGCCCACCGGCGGTAATGTCGGGATCGGCTTTGCCATCCCATCCGAAGTGGCCGCCCCTATTATCGAAACGCTAAAATCAGGCGGCAAGGTGAAGCGCGGCTATCTGGGTGTCAGCATCCAACCATTGGATGAAGGCGCAGCAGAAGCTTTGGGCCTTCCCAAAAACCAAGGCGAACTTATTGCCCGGGTGGAACCCGATGAGGCTGCCTCAAAGGCCGGCATTCGCGAGGGAGATGTGGTCGTGCGTGTGGCAGGCCGGGATGTAACGCCCGACCAGACCTTATCCTTCCTCATCGCCAATCAACCCGTTGGCGCGCGCGTGCCAATTGAAGTGATCCGCGCGGGCAAACGCCTCACCTTTACCGCGGTACTGGGAGAACGCCCCTCGGAAGACCGGCTCGCCGCAATTGCCGGTGGCAATCAGGGGCTTGACCCGGAAGATGAAGAAACAACGCAAAACGCCACGCGGGAATCATTGGGCTTGGCCGTGCAAGATTTGACGCCAGAAATTGCGCGCCAATTGGGCTTGGCCAATACCCCCAAAGGCATTGTGATTTCAGCGGTTGACCCAGCCAGCGATGCAGCGGCCAAGGGCTTGCGTCGGGGCGATATTATTCTTTCGGCCAACCAACAGCCAACCGTTGCCGCCGCAGATTTGGGGCGGATTGCAACTGAAGCCAAACGTGCGGGCCGCAATAATGTGCTGCTTTACATCCAGCGTGGATCGCTGCCGCCGCGTTATTTGGCGGTCAAATTCCGCTAAGCACAGACGGCAGCTCAAGAGATAAGGCGTGGGCCACTGGCCTGCGCCTTTTCTTTTGCTTCCGCTGCTCAGCCGAAAGGCACAACCTGGTTCTCGGCATCATGGCCAATATCGGCGCGTCCCAAATAGGCGATGCCGCTATGGGCGCACCAATGGCGCGTCACCTCTTCCTCATTCAGCACAAAGTCCGGATCATTTTCGGGCACATCGCTGCACCGGCCCAGCATCAGGCCCGATATTTTGCGAATCTGAGGGTTGGATGTCAGGTGAAATAAGCTGCGATCAATGCGATACATATATTCACCAACCTCTTCGATCATGAGGACATGATCTGTCAGATCAGGTTGGAGCGCGGTCCCGAGCAATTGGCTCAAGACTGTCAGATTAAAGGCAGCCTTTTTGGGGCCATCCTCTGCTGCCCCCTGCCCCATAAGCCAAGCCAGCCCGCGCAGCACAGCAGCCTCGCCACCGGCACGCTTCATATCGCTGGGCATAGGCCCATGCGCCACCCGGCCAATCCCTGCGGCATATAGCCCCGCCAACATGAAGCCCGCATCGCTATATCCCAGATAGGCCTTATCCCCTGCCGCTGAAGCCAATCGCGGCAAGGCAAGATCAACGACCCGGCACGCGCCATAGCCACCGCGCGCAAACCAGATGGCGTCAATCGCTGGATCATTGGCCAGTTCAACAAAGGCGTCCGCCCGCGCTGCATCTGGGCCGGCAAAATGGCCTTCGGTTAAAAAGCATTGGGGATGGATAACAAATTCGGGCGCATCCGCACCATAAGCTGCGCGCGCGAGTGCGGGCAATTGCCCTGCCACGGCCTCTTCCAGCCGGCACGATGGCGCCACAATCCCAATCCGCACAACGCCCCCCCTATTTCTCCAGCGCGATTGTCTGGAACGGATCACAGCGATCCGGATCGCCCGTGTCCAGCCCCCGCTTTAGCCATGCCATGCGATCCTTTGCAGAGCCATGGGTAAATGATTCGGGAACCACCCTGCCTTGT
>JAGWVG010000115.1 GCA_018970965.1 Alphaproteobacteria bacterium
GTTGCGCTGCCAGTGGATGGTGGCAAGGCTGCGCAGCTTTATATCCCCGGCTGATCGGGCTTGAGCAAGTTGGGCACAGCCGTCATCACGGGCGCTGCAAGCGGTATTGGCGCAGGCCTTGCGCGCGAAGCCGTGCGCCGGGGGATGACGGTTGTTCTGGCCGATTGGGATGGGGATGCGCTGGCAGCGCTTGCCAAAGAGCTTGGGGACCAAGCCCATGCCTATGCCACCGATGTCCGTGACCCCGCAGCGCTTGAGGCGCTGGCCGAAGCAGCTTTTACGCACCACGGCGGAGTTGACCTGTTGTTCAACAACGCAGGTGTGCTGACTACGGGCCTAAGTTGGGAGATCAGCGCCGACGCGTGGCAACGCTCGCTCGACATTAATATTGGTGGCGTGGTCAACGGCCTGCGTGCCTTTGTCCCCCGCATGACGGCCACGGGCCGCCCCGCGCGCATCATCAATACGGCCTCAGTTGGCGGCTTTTTGCCTTCGCCCTTCATGGCGCCTTACAGCGCGACCAAATTTGCCGTGGTGGCGCTGACGGAGTCTTTGGCGGGGGAATTGGCGGCTTTAGGTAGCCCGGTTAGCGTCTCGCTGCTCGCGCCTGGCCCCGTTAAAACACAGATATTCCGAGAAGCGCCAACGGCGGCGGCCCAAGGCTTTCATCAGGCGATGACGGACTTGCTGGGCGCGCATGGCATGGCGCCGGAGGCTTTTGCTGCATTGGTGTTCGAAGCCATTGATCGTGGGGATTATTGGATCATTCCCCAGCCCGACGCGCTGGACCCGGCGCTCGACGCGCGGCACGCAGGCATTAAGGCGCGACAAGCGCCCATTATTTACCCAACAGGGGACGCATCATGACACAAAAATGGGATAAAGAAGTCGATACGCTGGTGGTCGGCTCAGGTGCGGGAGGGCTGCTCTCGGCGGTTGTGGCTGCCAGCAACCATGCCGATGTTCTGGTGATCGAAAAGGAAAAGCTGTGGGGCGGCACATCTGCCACCTCGGGCGCGGGCATTTGGATCCCGGCAAGTGATCAGGCCAAAGCTGCAGGATTTGAGGATAAGACTGCGGATGCATTCAAATATGTCCGCAAACTCTCTGCCAAGAACGTGCCTGACACCAATATCCGCGCCTTTGTAGACAATGCGGCGAAGATGCTGCGTTGGGTGACGGCAAATACCCAGATTGATTATCAGGCCTTTCCTTATCCTGACTATCATGCCGAAAATCCGGGCGGCAGCCCCACGGGTTATCGCACGCACATGCCGCTGCCAATTGACGGCAAAAAGCTGGGCAAGGATGTGGAAACACTGCGCTTTGCCTCTCCTGCTGCAAGCTTATTTGGGTATCTCAACTGGCATTTTGATGAGACTTATATCCTCCTCTTCCGCGCGCCGCGCTGGTGGTGGCATCTGACCAAGAGCTTGGCGCGTTATTGGTTTGATTGGCCCTTCCGCTTCAAATCGCGCAAAGATCGGCGTCTGACTTTGGGCAATGCGCTGCTGGGTGGGCTGCGGCTGGCGCTCAATGAAAAGGGCGTGCCTTTATGGCTCGATACGCCGATGGAAGAACTGATCACCGAAAAAGGCAAAGTCGTCGGTGCGGTTGTCCGCCATGAAGGTAAATCGCTGCGCATTCGGGCGCGCAAGGGCGTGGTGCTGGCGGCAGGCGGCTTTGATAAAAACCAAGAGATGCGCGATGCGCATGCCCCGCTTTATCGTCGCGCGCAATTGTCGGGCGGTACCAGCGGGAACACGGGGGATTCCATCCGCGCCGGGCTGGGTGTGGGCGCGCAAGTGCTCAACATGCAATCGGCCTGGGCTGCCCCTGTCTTTTATGTGCCTGGGGAAGATCGCGGGCGGCTCTGCACAATTGAGCGCGCTTTGCCGGGCTGCATGATGGTCAATCAAAAGGGCGAGCGCTATCTGAATGAGGCCGCCTCTTACCATATTGTCGGCCAGCAAATGGCGCGACGTGAGGCAGAACATGGCGATGCGAGCCCAACGTGGTTCGTATTCGATCACCGGTATCGCCACAGCTATCCGGTTGGCCCGCTTTACCCGATCATGCCTGATTGGCTGCAGCGCGGCGAAGTGCGCGGTATTCTGAAAAAGGGCCGCACAGTCGAAGACTTAGCTGAAGCGATGGGCGTGCCTGCCGACAAGCTGGCAGCAACGGTTGCACGCTACAATGATTTTGCGGCCAAGGGGGAAGACCCCGATTTCCATCGTGGGGAAGCGGCCTATGACAAAATGTACGGCGACCCGCGCGTTGGGCCCAACCCGTGTCTGCGGCCGCTGGAAAAGGGGCCGTTTTACGCCATGCCCATTTACCCCGGCGATATCGGGACCAATGGCGGTCTGTTGACGGACGAGCTTGCCCGTGTGCTGGACACCAAGGGCAAGCCGATTTCAGGGCTTTATGCCGTCGGCAATAATGCTGCCTCGGCGATGGGTGAAAGCTATCCGGGTGCGGGCGTTACCATCGGCCCGGCTATGACTTTTGGCTATATCGCCGCGCGCCACATGACTGGAGCCAATGACGAATGAGTAAATTTGCAGGAAAAGCCGCGATTGTTACAGGCGCGGGGCGCGGTATTGGCCGTGCAATTGTGGAGCGGCTGACCGCAGATGGGGCCAAGGTTGCCGCGCTAGACATGAACTTGGACGACGCCAAGGCGAGCGGTGCGGCTTTGGCGCTTCAATGTAATGTTGCGGAGTCCACTTCGGTGCGGACCGCAGTTCGCGCGGCGCGCGAGGCTTTTGGCCGTCTCGATATTGCCGTGAACAATGCGGGCATCGGCCAAGCGGCGAACGATGGCTCAGAGCAGTTCTACGGCGCCATGGCGCAGCGCAATGCCGAGCTGGCAGAAAAAGGCGCGTCAGACATCATTGTCGATCAACTGATCCATATGGAAGATGATGGCTGGGCGGGCGTGATGGCTGTCAACATCAATGGCGCCTTTTACGTCTGTCGAGAATTTGCCCGCATCTTGGCTGAAGATGGCAATGCCGGCGCTATCATCAATATCAGTTCCACCAGCGCGCAATCGGGCGAAGGCTCGCCACATTATGTGACATCTAAGGCCGCGATCATCGGCCTGACGCGGCAATTGGCGCGCGAATTGGCACCGCGCAAAATCCGCGTAAATGCCGTTGCCCCCGGGCCAACCAACACGCCGGTTATGGCCGGAATCCCCGATGAGTGGATTAAGTCGATGGAAGCGTCCATCCCCTTGGGCCGCATGGCGAACCCATCAGAGATTGCGGCTGCTGTTGCCTATTTGGCCAGCGATGACGCGAGCTTTGTCAACGGCTCAGTCCTCGTGGCCAATGGTGCCAGCTATTATTTCTAAAGGTCAGGTTCGGGCGGCTTAATCCGCCCGCACCTTCACCTTGGGTGCGGCTGCCCCACGACGCATTGCGTTTAGAAAGCCTTCCAGCGGCGCTGGCTCTGCCACTGGGCCGCCGTGATCCCCCTCGCGGGCCCAAAATTCGGCATAGCTGGGGAAGAGCTTGTGGAAATTGCCTTCCACCCAATCCGTCCCCGGCCAACGCATTTTGTTGTCGCCAATTGGGGGCTTGTTGAGGTCGGTGGCATACCAATAGAGCGGCAAGCGACGCTGGAAATACCAACGGCCCTCAATGCGCGCATAATCATCGACATACATCATTTGCATGATGACCCACTCATCCCCCGTCTCATGCTCATTCTTTGAATAGACGACACCATGCGCATGGTCAGCATCGTCAAATTCAATCACATGCCCCCCGATATGGTGCGACGTGCCAGTAAAGGGGGAACGCAAGGTGCGATCCATATAGGCGCGCAGTGCTGCGCGGCCCGAAGCCTCTTTGCCGACGCGGACATCGGCGGGGAATAATGAAACCATTGCGTCCATATCGCGCATATCGAGCGCCAGCGCATATTTGGCAGGCAATTGCCGAATGGCGTCCAGCGATTCCAGTCGATCAATCCGGGCTTCTAAACTTGTCACTTCTTCATCTCCGCAGCGGGGGCAGGGGTGTCGATACGCTCAATTGGCGGCGGCGCATAGCGGCCCTCTAGGGCCTCAGGCTTGGGCAGATACATCCGCATCACCAGATGATAGGCACCTAGAGGCGTCGGCAGCCAATTGGATTTACCTTCGGGCGGGCGTGTTGCGCTGAGATAGATGGTCAGCCCGCCATCCTTGTCCAATTTTGCCCCTTTGGTGCGATCGCCAAATTGATAGCGACGAATGGCGTTGGGCACGAGGTGCGCCGTCTTGAGATCATAAGCCGTGATCGACCAGAAGGCGTTGACAGGAGGCGTCTGCCCGGGAGCAAAACGGAGGCGATAGCGCCGCGCCCCATTCAGCATTGCGCCCGTGCTGTCTGTCACCGAAGCGGGGTAGATCGATTCTTCCTGCGCGTTCACATAACCGCCACGGGCAATCTCGGCGCGCAGCAGATAATCCATGCCGGGCTTGTCGACTTTTGCGTTGCGCATCCAGCCATTGACCATCCAAGTCGGCTTAAAGCCCTGGGCAGCCAGAATTTCTGGGCCCATGCGAACAGCACAGCCAAGCCCCAGCTTTTGCCCCGCAGAAAGAGCTGACGTGTTGAATTGCGCCTTGGGCCCAAAGCCTGCTTTATCAAACACGGCCATCAATCCCGCTTCCTCGTCAGCTTGTGGGATGGATTTCAGCGCGCTGTTCAGCAGGCCATAATATTCTAGGCTGGTATAGGGGTTCATCGGTTCGGCAGGCGTGACGGCGGCGTTGCCGACGTCTGGACCCGTCATTTTAAAGCTGCGGGCAATGGCAATGGCGCGCTTTTCATCGGCTTTGCCATCCGCCAAAATTCGCCCAAGCATCCATGCTGTATCTGTCGGCAGTGGGAAGGGCGCATAGCCATCTGGCACTTTTCCGCCTGAGGGCCCAATAATCGCGTAACGCGTTGCTTTGCCTTGGTTGGTGCGCGTCCCCAAATGGAAGGGGCGGCCGAATAAATCCATAAAGGCCAGCGTGTAATATCGGCCGTTCATCTCCGGCGCTTCAACAAGAACAGGGCCTTTGGATAAATCCAGCCACGCATTCACATAAAGCGTATCGGCATTGGGCGCGCGCAATTGGCCCTGTGTCTCTGGCGTCAAGATATGCGGATAGGTCGCCATTGTGTTGACAGGCGCCGCAATGGGCTGATCGGCACTCACCTGATGCGTCTCATTATGCTTTTGC
Source organism: Alphaproteobacteria bacterium (assembly GCA_018970965.1). GTDB lineage: Bacteria > Pseudomonadota > Alphaproteobacteria > Sphingomonadales > Sphingomonadaceae > Aquisediminimonas. The sequence goes on from JAGWVG010000115.1 coordinate 5,231, forward strand.
TTCAGCATGTCGACAATGGGATAGCCGTAGATGAAGCCTTGCAGTCCACTGCTATAGGCAAGCGCTGCTGCGGGATCTTTGCCAAGCGTGGCGCAGTCTTCCGTGGTTGGAAGGCTGGTGGCTAAGCTGGCGGCTGCAATCAACGCAATGCTGCTCATCTCACTCTCCCTATTGCGCAGTAACTGTGGCCAAATTGTTACGCTATTTATGAAGTTATCCAAAGTCGTCTTGCATTTTCGTAGATAAAAGGCAATCTAGATACGCAAATGATTGCGCTGCTGCGTTGAAATTTCATTTTCGCGCAGCGTTTAGGATGGGAGGATGGTATGAAAACGCATCGCATGGCCCTTTTTTGTGCAGGCGTCGCCGCTCTGGCTTTGACGCAGCCGGCTTTCGCGCAGGATGATAATGCAGCGGATGGTGGTATTGGGGATATCATCGTCACAGCGCAAAAACGCGCAGAAAACGTGCAGAATATTCCAATCGCAATTTCAGCGGTCAGCAGCGACTATCTTCAGGCGCGGGGCATTGCCTCTATCGATACGCTGGGCTCGGTCGCGCCGAACGTGAAGTTTGAGCGTGCGCCGTCCAGCAAGACGATTTCGCAAATCGCCATTCGCGGTTCGGTGACCATCAACCCGGCGATTACATGGGAGCCGGCTGTCGGCCTGT
>JAGWVG010000116.1 GCA_018970965.1 Alphaproteobacteria bacterium
CCCCGCTATGCCGTGGCGGCAATGGATGGGTATGCGGTGTGTGATGCCACAACCCAGCCAGATCAGCCGCTGCGTGTCATAGGGGAAAGCCGCGCCGGGGCGGGCTTTACGGGCTCTGTAGCGGCAGGGCAGGCGGTTCGCATTTTCACCGGCGCGCCTATGCCCGAAGGGGCTGACCGCTGCATCATGCAGGAAAGTGCATTCCGCGAAGGTGATAGTGTCCGCTTTGCGGCCGGTTATGGGCCCGCATGGCATGTTCGCGCCCCGGGAAGCGACTTTACGGCAGGGGCCACCTTGCTGCGCGCAGGAACCCGGTTGACAGCGCGTGCCATGATTGGCGCTGCGGCCGCGGATGCCGCACAACTCTCTGTTTCCAAACAGCCGCGCGTTGCGATTATCGGCACGGGGGATGAATTGGCCCCGCCGGGGACTGCGCATTTGGGCACGGATTTGATCCCAGAAAGCGTGACCTTTGGGGTGGCGGCAATGGTTGCCGAAGCGGGCGGGCTGTGCGTCAGCAAATCTGTGGGCGCTGATGATCTGTCGGCTTTAGAAGCGGCAGCCCAATCCGCACTTGATGTGGCGGACCTTGTTGTCGTGACCGGGGGCGCCTCTGTGGGCGAGCGAGATTTTGCCAAGCCAATGTTTGCCGCGCATGGCCTTGATCTGCTTTTTACCAAAGTCGCGATTAAGCCCGGCAAGCCTGTTTGGATTGGCCAGGCTGCAGGATCATGGATTGTTGGCCTACCCGGAAATCCAACTTCCGCGATGGTAACAGCACGGCTGTTCCTGGCACCCGTTTTGGCGCGATTACAGGGGCAGGTGGCGCCTGATCTGCTGGCTTGGCGCCATTTGCCTCTGGCTGCGCCTTTGCCATCCACGGGTGATCGGGAGACTTTTGTCCGCGCCCGTTGGGAGGCCGAAGGCCTTATGCCCTTGGGCAATCAAGATAGCGGCGCGCAACAGGCACTTTCCGAGGCGGATTGGCTGATCCGCTGCGCGGCCGGTCAGCCTGCAAGTGCCGCAGGAGAGTTGGTCCACTGCCTTAACTTTTGAGGTGCACCTCGGCCTGCACCAGCGTGGCGCGGTCGTTAATGTTGGTGAAGGGATCAGGCCTTTCGGTCCACTCCACTTCTGCCATCCCCATGTCGCGGGCAAAGCGCCACATGGATTGGCCGCCCGCCTCAATCCAATGTTCCAGCTGATCTGGTATCACGCGCCAGAGCCCGGCCATTGGGTGAATACGGCCGTGACTGATCGGCATCGCGGCAATCTGATTTTCACGCCCGGCAGACAGCCTTTCGATCAAATCAAGCGGGAGAAAGGGCAAATCGCAGCCAATGAGCAAAAGATTTTCCCGCTGCCTCGATCGTGCCGCCTGCATCGCGCTGGAAAGAGCGCTAATCGGCCCAATATTTTGATGCCTATCGTACAGCAGCGGCAGCCCCGTGCCCCAATCGCCATCGTTTGGCCGCACAGCGAGCGCCAGCATATCGGTTTGCGGACGCGCCCATGCAATCATCCGATCGATCAACCGCTGCCCTCCAAAGTGAAGCGCGGGCTTATTCCCTCCAATACGCGTGCCATCGCCGCCTGCGGCAATGACAATCACAGGCGGATCAGAGGCCAAGCAGCTTTGCTCCTGCTATCACAAGAACCAGCGCAAGCAGCCTGAGGATAGCGACGCGAGGCAGGCGTGTTGCGCTGAGCCAACTGCCTGCAACGCCGCCCAAAACAACCGCACCGACATAATAAGGCGTCGCGGCTGGTAGAGCATTTAACTGCGCGCCTTGACCCAAAAGGCCAGCGGCACTGTTGCAGAAGATGAAGGCCGCGCTGATGCCCGCAACAGTCCGCGGCTCTGCCCAGCGCATCAGCACGAGCAGGGGACTCAAGAAAATGCCACCGCCCGTTCCCGTCAAACCCGCGATGAGGCCAAGGACGCCGCCTGTTGGCAATGCGATTGCCAAGCGGGGCGCAGCGACATCGCCTGCAGCAAGCTTGGGCCGGAAGGCCAGCGCAGCGGCAGAGGCCAGCAAGACAAGCCCCAGAGCGCGCCGATGCCATGTGCTGCCCAGATCAAGTGTGCCGCCCAAAAATGCCATTGGAATGGCGGCCGCCCCAAACATTAAAAACAATCGCAGGTTGAATGCCCCCGTCCGCCGAAATTGCAGAAAGGCAATGGATGAAACGAACAAGTTAAGCACCAGCGCCAATGGCCGCATCTGTTCTGGCGCAAACCCAGCCAAGGCCATTAACGCCAAATATGCCGAGGCGCCGCCATGCCCGACAGCAGCATAGAGGGCCGCGGCAGCCATTAGGAATGCTGCGAATATGGCCGGATCAATCATGGCGTCTTTCATCGGGCGTGCGCCGATCTCGGTCAAGTTATGAATTAGCCGGACTTAGGTGTATTAGGCAGGGCGCCCTAATATGGCGCAGGCGTCAGCCTCGCTGATGACTTCGGCATATTTGGCTTGAAGATCAAACAAATTGGCCTCGTGTGGGGCCTGATGACGATCAGCACAGGCATCCCGCGCAACGAGCGGGATAAAGCCATGCTGTAAAGCATCCAGCGCACTGGCGCGGACACAGCCTGATGTCGAAAAACCTGTGATCACCACTGTATCCACGCCCATGCTGTGCAGCGTTGAGGCAATTGTCGTCCCAAAAAAGGCGGACGCATATTGCTTCGTCACCACAATATCTTGCCCGCTTGGCTGCAAGGTCGGCGGAAAAGCTCCAAGTGGCGAGCCTTTTACAAAGGATTTGAGCGCGGGCACCTTGCGGAAGAAATGCCCGCCATCGGCGCCATCGGCCTGATATTCGACATTGGTGAAAATAATTGGCGCACCAACAGCTTTAGCCGCGGCATATAGGCGCTCATTGGAGGCTAGGGCCTCTTCTCCGCCCAGATATAACGGAGAGCCTGGCAGCACATAGGCCTGAACAACGTCAACAATCAGCAAAGCGGCCTTCTTGCCGGGGTGCAGATGCCCCGAAAAGGCACCTGCATAGTTTTCGGCAAGATCTTCGCTCATATTGCGTTCGCAGCCTTCAGACGGTCCATCTCTTCGGCATCCATACCCAAAAGATCGCCATAAATCTCGGCATTATGTTGACCGATTTCAACCGGAGCTGGTGTGCGGATGGTGCTTGGCGTGTCAGACAGACGCGGAAACGCATTCTGCATCTTAATCTTGCCCCAGCGTGGCGTTTCGACGTCCACCAGCGATTGACGCGCTTCAAAATGCGGGTCTTCAAGCATTTCGGGCGCTCGATAAATTTTGCCTGCCGGAACGCTATGTTCAATCATAAGCGCTTCAAGTTCATCCACTGTTTTGGTGCGTGACCATTCAGCAATAATCTCATCCAGCTCTCGCAAATTGCGCCCGCGCGCGACATGCGTTGCGTAGCGTTCAGATGTGGCCAGTTCGGGCTTGCCCATCGCGTCACACAAGCGCGCGAAAACCGCATTTTGGTTGGCACCAATCAGATATTCACCATCCTTCGCCGGATAGACATTGGAGGGCGAAATGCCTTCCAAAATCGAGCCAGAGCGTTTGCGAATATGGCCCGAAACCACATATTCCGGGACCAGGCTTTCCATCACTTGCAAAACGGCTTCATACAGCGCGCTATCCACAACTTGGCCTTTGCCCGTGCGTTCCCGCGCGTGGAGTGCGGCGAGCGCGCCTAAGCAGCCATAGGTTGCTGCAAGCGAATCCCCAATAGAAACGCCCATCCGGCTGGGTGGGCGGTCAGGGTCGCCCACAATATAACGCCAACCGCCCATGGCTTCGCCAATGCCGCCAAAGCCAGCGCGTTCCGAATAGGGGCCTGTCTGGCCGTAGCCCGAGACGCGAACGATGATGAGGCGGGGGTTGATCTCGTGCAGATGGTCTGGCGCGAGGCCCCATTTTTCAAGCGTGCCGGGTTTGAAATTTTCAATCAGAATGTCGGCTTTGGCGACCAGTTTGCGAACAATCTCTTGCCCTTCTGGGATGCGCAAATTGGCAGAGACGGATTTTTTGTTGCGGGCAACAACTTCCCACCACAATTTTTCTTCGCCATGGCCCCAATCGCGCATGGGATCACCGCCGCCGCGGCCATCAATTTGGGGCGGCTCAACTTTGATAATCTCTGCACCCATATCGCCCAATAATTGGCCGCAGAATGGGCCCGCAATGAGCTGGCCCAGTTCTACAACGCGAATTCCGGCAAGAGCGCCTTGATTTTCAGCAGTCATCACGATCCTCTTTACTCGGCTGCGATAGCCAGATGCGTCCATTGCGGCTGCACAGGCGGCTTAAGGCCCGTTTCGGCCTCGCAGCGCGCCCGCAGCGTTTCAATGTCGGGACCAAAGTCAAACAACTTGGCATCTCCACGCGTGGCTTGCATTTTTGCACGGAGCTGCTCGGTCGCGGCGGTATCAACAGAGCCGTCAGCGGCAATCACCACACCATAGGCTTTTGCGCCTTCGGGTGTGACCAGCCCTTGGACAATTTCTTTCGCCACAAGTTCCGGGTCGCGCGCCAAGGGATCGCCCCAGCCACCGCCGCCCCAGGTGATGAAGTGCAGGCGGTCATTGGTTTCAACCTCGACATCCTCCACCTTGTTGCCAATGATGATCTGCATACCATCGGCGCGTTCCAAGATTTTGCGCGCGCGCTTGCCCGGTTCACCGCCATTCACGCCCCAAGGCGGGACGAACCAGCGATCATCATGGATCGAGATCGTGCCGGGGCTGAGGAAGCGATAGGTCATGTGAATGCCGTTGCCGCCGCGGTGGAGGCCCGCACCCCCCGAATCTGGCTCGGTCGAATAGCGCTCAATGACCATCGGGAAATAGCGTTCCAGAAACTCATTGGGCACATTGGTGAAGCCAGGCCAGAGCGAGTGGCCGTCAGGCCCATCGCCAAGCGGTCGGCCCGGAATGCCGCCAAAGCCAATTTGGAACAGCTGGAACCACGCATTGCCCTTACCCGGACGGGCATCATTGCCCGAATAGAAGAGGTGCGGCGACGACGAAAAGCCTGCAGCATTCAGGAACTCAGGCGTCTTCTGGCCGAGCAGGCCGCCCAAAATGTCGAAAATCCGTCCCAAGGCATGGGTGCGGCCCGAAAGTGCGGCTGGGAATTTCGGCTTCAGCAGCGAGCCTTCAGGAATACGAACATCAATGAGATCGTAGAAGCCATCATTGAACAAGATCTGCGGGTCAAAGACCATGATCATGTAAATGCCGAAGAACATCTTGAACATGTTTTCGTTCAAGAAGAAGTTAATCGACGCAGAGGATTGCGGGTCGGTTCCGTCGAAATCGAGGATGACCTTATCGCCATCGCGCCACATTGTGCATTTGATCTTGTACGGGCCATAGCCCATGCCATCGTCGCAGATATAATCTTCAAAGCTCACCGGCTCTTCGCTGACAGCTTGGGCGAGCAAGGTCTTCATGGCGCGGTGGTTGCGCGCCAGCAGCTCTTGCGTGGCTGAGACATAGACATCGTCACCAAAACGCTCTGCCATTTCAATGACGCGGCGTGCGGCCACACGGCACGAGGCAATCAGCGCGTTTAAATCTGCCGCGCACCAATCGGGCTTACGCGTTTGGTGCATGACGAGCTTCATCAGATCGTCATTATATTCGCCCTTTTTCCAGATTTTGACGGGCGGAATGCGCACGCCTTCTTCATAAATAGAACGCGCGTTGATCGGCATGGAGCCGACGACCTTACCCCCAATGTCGGACTGGTGACCAAACATTGAGGTATAGGCAATCAGGCGGCCATCCTTGAACACGGGCAGCAGCACCAGCCAGTCGTTAGAGTGGCTGACCGCCCCATCGACCGAATATGGGTCGGACAGGAAGATCATGTCTCCATCTTCCAGCGTGCCCTCA
>JAGWVG010000117.1 GCA_018970965.1 Alphaproteobacteria bacterium
AAGGGTGTGCCAAATATCAGGGCAGGCGTTCGCTTGCGGGTATGAGCCGCAGTTTTGCAGGGTTTATATAGTGTTCCAATGTTCGCTCGCCCTGCCGCTGCGTCAATCTTTCGGCTCTGCGCTGCAGCCGCGCTGTCAGGAATTTGACCCGCTGGTGCACTGCCCTTGCTTGGGTGAGCGCATGGTCTAGTTGCCAGCGCGCCTCCGGGCCGATGGGTGTGTTTTGCGCAACATGAGGCAGGATTTGGGCGACGTCAGCGGTCGCGGCCTCCACGGCAAGGAGATCACCGATATCAAGCGCGCAGAGCAGAGCGTTTTGACGGAAAATAAGCTGCGTCAGGGGCAGCACAGCGCGCATCACCGCACATATCGTGCCATCGCGTCAGCAATGGCCTGGCTATCTGCCCGATACGCGCCGCGCCACAGTGCAACGCGAATGCGGGAGATTTGTAGATGGTCGAGCGGAGGCCCCTTTTTCTCGGGACCGCCCACAAGGCCTGATGTGTCCACAATCTTCGCCATAGCCCCATCTCTTCCCGCCCCGTCTGCTGGATAGCGGGCGTGTCGAGGGGGATAACGGCGATGGCCCCAATGGCTTTAGCGCGGGTCGACGTGCCCGGCGGTCAATTTGCTAGCCCGCCAGCGCGTTTGCTGCACTTAATACTGCGCGCACGCTTGCTGTCGCCACATCTTCATCAATGCCGACGCCCCAGACAGTCTTGCCGCCCTCGGTCGTGCATTCAACATAAGCCGCGGCGGCGACGCCACTGCCTTGGCCCATTGCGTGCTCGCTATAATCAGCAATGTCGAGTGCCAGGCCGAAGCTCTCGCGCAGCGTGGAGACAACGGAGGAGATCAAGCCATTGCCGCGTCCACTAACGCTATGCTCTTGGCCGTTCACCGCAATTTTGCCCGCAAAAATACGCTCTCCATTAGCGGCACGTGTTTCTTCATAATCGAGCAGTTGGAAATGCTGCGGCGTGTTGAGGCAGTAGACGCGCTGGAACACCGACCAGATATCGCCAGCGTGCAGCTCACGCCCTGTTTCATCAGCCAGTTGCTGCACATGACGGCTGAAATGCGCCTGCATTTTCTTTGGCAATTTCAAGCCTTGGTCCTGCTCCAGAACCCAAGCAAATCCGCCCTTACCAGATTGCGAATTGACGCGGATCACGGCTTCATAGCTGCGGCCAAGATCAGCGGGATCAATTGGAAGATAGGGGACTTCCCACAGATCATCATTGCGCGCCTCTTGGGCGGCAAAGCCCTTCTTGATCGCATCTTGGTGGCTGCCCGAAAAGGCTGTGAACACCAATTCGCCAGCATAAGGGTGGCGCGGATGGACGGGCAATTGGTTGCAATATTCAACGGTCTTGATGACTTCATCAATGTCCGAAAAATCAAGGCCTGGGTCGATGCCTTGCGTGTACATGTTGAGCGCAACGGTCACGAGGTCACAATTGCCCGTGCGTTCCCCATTGCCAAACAAACACCCTTCCACGCGATCAGCGCCGGCCATCAGGCCAAGCTCTGTCGCGGCAACGCCAGTGCCGCGATCATTATGCGCATGCAGGCTAACAATCACCGCATCACGATTGGGCACGTTGCGGCAGAAATATTCAATCTGATCAGCATAGATATTGGGCGTTGCCGCTTCAACCGTTGCGGGCAGATTGAAAATGATGGGCTTTTCGCGCGTGGGCTGCAGCACATCCATGACGGCGGCACAGCATTCGAGGCTGAAATCCAGTTCAGCAGTCGAAAAGGTTTCGGGTGAATATTCAAAGCGCCAATCGGTATTGGGTTGCTTGGCAGCTTCATCGCGCATGATTTTGGCACCCGCGATGGCAATGTCTTTCACCTCGGCCTGCTCCATCTGGAACACAATCTTGCGCCAAGCCGGTGAGACAGCGTTGTACAGATGGACGATCGCCGTCTTTGCGCCGCGCAGGCTGTCAAAGCTGGTGCGGATCAAGTCTTCACGTGATTGGGTGAGCACTTGAATTGCCACGTCATCGGGAATGCGGCCCGAAGTGACAAGGCCCGAGATAAAATCAAATTCCGTGGCGCCCGCGCTGGGGAAGCCAACTTCAATTTCTTTAATGCCCACTTTCAACAACAGGTCAAAAAAGCGGGTCTTCTTCTCGGCATCCATCGGATCGATCAGCGCCTGATTGCCATCGCGCATGTCGGTGGACAGCCAGCGCGGCGCTTGCGTGATGGTGCGGCTGGGCCATTGCCGATCAGGCAAGTTTACCTGCGGGAAGGGGCGATATTTGGTAGATGGGTTGCGCAACATGTGTCTTCTCTTCGAAATAAGGATATCTGGGCCGATTGGCTGTGCTCTGATGTCCCTTAGGTCGCGGTGCGTGCCATGCGCACGCGGTGCCTGACGCGCCTAAGGGCGCGTAAGTCGAAGAAGAAGGGCGAGCGTCTTTTGCATGTTGCTTCGCCTATGCGTCGTTAAGGGGCGAATGTCCAGAGGGGTGCGTGGCATTCATTGCGTATCATCGGCTTTTTATGTCAGATGATTTCAACATAGTGCGGAGAGAAACCATGTCAGACGCGATTCACCCGTTCACGATCAACATCCCTGAGGCTGATCTTGAAGATTTGCGTCAGCGGATTGATCGCGCACGCTGGCCCGAGGCAGAATTGGTTGAGGATTGGAGCCAAGGCGCCAAGCTGGCGAATGTCCGCGCGTTGGTTGACCATTGGCGGCACCATTATGATTGGCGCGCGTGCGAGGCGCGGTTGAATGCGCTGGGCCAATTTAAGACGGAGATTGATGGCCTTAACATTCATTTCCTCCACATCCGCTCCAAAGAAGCCAATGCCCTGCCGCTGATCATCACCCATGGTTGGCCGGGCTCTGTGTTGGAATTCATGAAGGTTATTGGCCCGCTGACTGACCCGGTGGCGCATGGGGGCAAGGCCGAAGATGCGTTCCATCTTGTGCTACCATCACTGCCCGGATTTGGATTTTCCGATAAACCCAAGTCCATTGGGTGGGGCGTTGAAAAAATTGCTCAGAGCTGGGCCGTGCTGATGGCGCGGCTCGGCTATGATCGCTGGGTTGCACAAGGGGGAGATTGGGGCTCTGCCGTCACCTCCGCGATAGGCGGGCAAGCGCCTCAAGGCTGTCTTGGCATTCACGTGAATATGCCAATGGCACGGCCCACAGCAGAGGACATGGCGAACCCTGATCCGCGTGCGCAAGCGGCTTTGGCGGCGCTGCACCATTATCAAAATTGGGATTCAGGCTATTCCAAGCAGCAAAGCACACGCCCGCAGACCATTGGCTATGCGTTGGCCGATTCCGCTGTCGGACAGGCCGCATGGATTTACGAAAAAATGTGGTCATGGACGGACAATCAGGGCGCGCCCGAAGATGCTCTGACACGAGATGAGATGTTGGATAACATCATGCTCTATTGGCTGCCCGGCAATGCGACCTCGTCGGCGCGGCTCTATTGGGAGAGCTTTGGCAGCTTTGCACCGCGACAAATTGACTTACCCGTCGGGGTGAGCATCTTCCCGCATGAAATTATGCGTCCGCCAAGGGCGTGGGCAGAGCGCATGATGAGCAACATCATTCATTGGAATGAGCTGGAGAAGGGCGGCCACTTCGCCGCATGGGAACAGCCGGATCTCTATATTGAAGAGATCCGGACATGTTTCCGCAAATTACGCTGATTATTCAGCGGCTTCCAGCATCGGCGCTGTGGCAGCAGCTTTGTGCGGCTTTTCAAAGCACATCGCCTCGTCGGTCAGCGGGCCATAGCGCAGGTTTTTAATGTCCTTTGCATAGTCTTGATGCAGCTTCCACGGCGCTTCCTTCGCCTGTTTGGGCAAAGCGCCGACAGCGCGCTGGAAATAGCCGGAGGAGAAGTCAACAAAGGGCTCCAGCTCCACCTGCTTGCCCTTGAGGCGCGGCACGGCAATCTTGGTGCCTGTCGCATCCAGATGGTTGATCAGACGGCAGGCATATTCCGACGTCAGATCGGCCTTTAGCGTCCAGCTGGCATTGGTGTAGCCAAACCACATGAGGAGGTTGGGCACATCATTAAACATCGCGCCCTTGTATAGAATGCGATCTGCAACGTTGAACCGCTCGCCATCAATATAAGCTTCCAGGCCCGAAAGCATCTGAAGGTTAAGGCCAGTGGCTGTCACGATGATGTCGGCTTCCAGCTCCTTGCCTGATTTCAGCAAAATGCCTTTTTCGGTGAAGCGCTCAATATGATCTGTCTCAATCGAGGCGCGGCCATCGGAGATGGCTTTGAAGAAGTCGCTATCTGGCACCAAGCACAGGCGTTGATCCCACGGGTTATAGGGTGGGGTGAAGTGCTTTTCGACATCAAAGCCGGGCGGCAACAAGTCACGCACCATGCCAATCAGCCGCTCGGCTGATTTTTCAGGCCGTTTGCGCACCAGCTTGAACATAAATTGCTGCATCAGCACGTTGCGCCACCGCGTCACGGCATAAGCGACACTGGCCGGCAAAATTTTGCGCAAGCCAAGGGCGAATTTATCTTCTGCCGGGCGCGAGACCATATAGGTTGGCGTGCGTTGCAGCATCGTCACATGGCCCGCACCCGTATCCGCCATGGCGGGGACAAGGGTGACGGCAGTTGCGCCACTGCCAATGACAATGACTTTCTTGCCCTGATAATCCAGCTTTTCCGGCCAATGCTGCGGGTGGACAATGGTGCCCTTAAAGCTGTCCTTCCCCGGAAAATCAGGCGTATAGCCCTGATCATAATTATAATAACCCGAGCACATGAACAGCATCGAGCAGGTGACTTTAAAGGGCTTGCCACTGCGCGTGCCTTCAACGGTCCACAGCGCATCTTCGCTGGACCAATGCGCCTTTTGGACATGGCTGTTATAACGGATGTGCTGGTTCAGCCCATATTCCGCAATTGTTTCTTTGAGATAGCTCATGATCGACGGCGCATCGGCAATGGCCTTGCGCGATGTCCACGGCTTAAAGCGGAAGCCCAGCGTATACATGTCAGAATCAGAGCGGATGCCGGGATAGCGGAACAAATCCCATGTGCCGCCAAAGTTATCGCGCCGTTCCATGATCGCAAAGCTCTTGCCGGGGCACATTTTCTGCATGTGCACAGCCGCGCCAAGGCCGGAAATTCCGGCGCCCACAATCAACGCATCGACATGTTCAACTGCCATCTGATCCCATCCTATGTCTTGAAGGTTAGATTTTGGCAGGATTCAAAACAGTTGCAAGAGGCAACTTGACGTAAACGTCAAATTGCTCGGTGCACGGGGCCTTGGAAGGAAGCCCCTCCCGCAAGCGGGAAGGGGTGAGGGTGGGGGAAGCGCTTATTTTTCAAAAGCGATGCTGATGTTGATCTTCACATCATCGCTGATGAAGGGCACAAACTTCGTCATCCCCCAATCGCTGCGCTTCAGCGTCGTTGATCCGTGGAAGCCAATGGTCGCCTTTTGCGACATCGGGTTGGTGCCAGCACCCGTGAATTGCGCGTCGAGCACGACGGGCTTGGTGACGCCCAAGAGCGTCAGATTGCCGGTGATCTTGGCCTTTGTGCCATTGGCTTCGACCTTGGTCGATTCAAACTTGGCGGTTGGATATTTGGCGACATCCAGAAAATCTGCCGTCAGCATATGCTTGGTCAGATCACCGCGTGATGTCGCCAATTCATTCACCGGGACGGTGATCGAGACTTTGGCATCATTGGGCTTTGCGGGATCAATCGTCAGAGAGCCTGTCGGCTGGCCGAAAATGCCGAAATAATCATTGAAGCCAAAATGGCTGACGGTCCACTGAATTTGGGCGTGGTTGTTATCCACGGCATAGGTGCCTGCCGCAACCCGGCTGGGGTCTGCCTGTCCCGGCAGTTGCG
>JAGWVG010000118.1 GCA_018970965.1 Alphaproteobacteria bacterium
ATCCAATCCGGCGTGGACAGCACCTATCGGCGCTTCACGCAATTGGTGGCCAGCCAGCGTCGTCTTCCGCTCCGCCGCGTCGAAGAAATCGCACAAGGCCGTGTGTGGGATGGCGGCACCGCGCGCCAAATTGGCCTGGTTGATCGCTTTGGCACATTAGAAGACGCCATTGCCGAGGCGGCACGACGCGCCAAGCTGAACCCTGCCGCGGTGCAGCCCGTTTATCTTGATCGCATGCCCAATTGGTTTGAGCTCTATGCCGAACGCTTGAAAGGCACGAGCGAAGAAAGTCGCCTGCCGCGTGATGGCTTTAGCCGTCTGGCCTATTATCAGCAGGCACGGCTCGCCAGCGCCGTGGCTGAGGCCAGCACAATCGCCAAAGGCCCCGCCATTCAAGTGCGCTGCCTCTCTTGCCCCACCCCGCTCAAACCGCGCGCGAAGGCGAGCCTTGTCGAGGCGTTGATCGCCTGGTTCGGTTAAATAGCCGCACCGCGCCTCATGTCCGATCAACTCGGGCAAGAGGCGGCCGTGAATCGCAGTGGCTTAAATGTGGATCGGCTTGCCCGTAACGGCCATCGCCGCTTCTTTAAGCGCTTCGGCATGCGTTGGGTGAGCGTGGCACGTATAAGCAATGTCTTCGCTTGTCGCGCCAAATTCCATAGCCTGCGCCGCCTGAGCAATCATCGTGCCCGCCAATGAGGCAACGATGTGAACGCCGAGCACCTTATCCGTCTTGGCGTCGGCCACCACTTTTACAAAGCCATCGGTATCGCGGTTGGTTTTAGCGCGACTGTTGGCCATCATTGGGAATTTGCCGACCTTCACCTCACCGCGCGCCTTCGCCTGCTCTTCGGTCAAGCCAACACTCGCAAATTCAGGCATGGTGTACACAACACCGGGGATCACATCATGGTTCACAAGGCCAATTTGCCCTGCACAAAACTCTGCAGCGGCAATACCTTCATCTTCCGCCTTGTGCGCCAGCATCGGCCCAGGCGTCACGTCTCCAATCGCGTAAATACCGGGAACTTTGGTCTGGAAATCATGCCCGACTTCAATTTGGCCGCGCGCATTGGTCTCAAGGCCAGCCTTCGCAAGGTCCAGCCCATCCGTATTCGGGCGGCGACCAATTGCGACCAGCACACAATCTGCCTCAAGCGTTTCTGATGCACCACCCGCTGCAGGCTCCACAGTGACGCTGGCCTTGCTGCCCTTCACCACAACGCCTGTCACCTTGGTCGCAAGCTTCAGCGCAAAACCCTGCTTCTTAAAGATCTTCGCGGCTTCCTTGCGAACATCCATATCCATGCCGGGGAGCAACTGGTCGAGATATTCAACCACGGTCACTTCGGCACCAAGGCGCCGCCACACGCTGCCCAATTCAAGGCCGATCACACCGCCGCCAATCACGACCAGATGTTTCGGCACCTTGGGCAAGGCAAGGGCGCCAGTTGAATCCACGACCACTTTTTGATCAATCTCGACCCCCGGCAACGGCGTAACTGATGATCCTGTCGCGATCATGACCTTCTTGGCAGAATAGCTGGTGCCATTCACATCAATCGTGTTGGCCGAGGTAAAGCGTGCATGGCCCTTCAGCCATTCCACCTTGTTCTTTTTGAACAAAAATTCGATGCCGCCTGTCAGCTCGCCGACGGCCTTTGCCTTTTCAGCATGCATTGCCGCGACATCTACCTTCACATCTTTGAAGCTAATGCCAAATTTGGCGAGTGAGCCGCCATGCGCCTCTTCATAAAGCTCTGACGCGTGGAGCAGCGCTTTAGATGGAATGCAGCCCACATTAAGGCACGTGCCCCCCAAAGTCGCCCGACTTTCAACGCACGCGGTCTTCAGGCCCAGCTGCGCCGCACGGATCGCCGCGACATAGCCTCCCGGCCCCGCGCCGATAACGATCAGGTCGAAATTGGTCTCGCTCATAGCTTACTCCAAACTTTGCTCCGGCGCAGGCCAGAGCCTCATGCGCGATTTAAAGATCAATCAGCAGACGTGTCGGATCTTCAATCGCGTTCTTAACGGCGACGAGGAAGGTGACAGCTTCACGGCCATCAATCAGACGATGGTCATAGCTGAGCGCCAAATACATCATCGGGCGCACGACAATCTGCCCATCGCGGACAACCGGGCGATCTTCAATGCGGTGCAAGCCCAAAACCGCAGACTGCGGCGGGTTGATAATCGGTGTCGACATGAGCGACCCGAACACACCGCCGTTGGAAATGGTGAAGGTGCCGCCCTTCATATCATCCATCGTCAACGTGCCATCCTTGGCGCGCTTACCGAAATCGCCAATGGTGCGCTCAATATCGGCAACCGACATATCTTGCGCATCGCGAATGACCGGCACAACCAACCCATTAGGCGCTGACACAGCAACTGAAATGTCGGCATAATTGCGATAGACAATTTCATCGCCTTCAATCGAGGCGTTAACAGCGGGAATATCCTTCAGCGCCATGCACACGGCCTTGGTGAAGAAGCCCATAAAGCCCAAGCGGACGCCATGCTTCTTTTCAAACAAGTCCTTATACTTGGTGCGCGCTTCCATAACCGCCGTCATGTCGACATCGTTGAAGGTCGTCAGCATGGCCGCGGTATTCTGCGCTTCCTTCAGGCGCTTCGCGACTGTCTGGCGCAAACGCGTCATGCGGACACGCTCTTCGGCACGGCCAGAGGACGCCGCGGCAGGTGCGCTGGTCGGCGCAGCAGCGGGAGCAGCCTCAGCCTTCGCGGTTGCAGTGCCAGCTGATACAGCCGCCATCACATCATCCTTGGTCAGACGGCCATCTTTACCCGTGCCTTTGATCTTGGTCGGATCAAGCCCATGTTCCAGAACCAGACGGCGGACAGACGGCGACAAGGTCAGATCGCCCGCATCTTCAGCCGTCACAGCAGGCGCTGCAGGTGCAGCCGACGGCGCCGCGGCGGCAGCCGGAGCAGTGGCAGCAGCAGCGCCGGCACCGCCCTCAATCGAGCCAATCACAGCACCCACATTTACGGTCGCGCCTTCTGAAACGATATGCGCGCCCATCACACCTGCAACAGGTGCGGTCACTTCAACCGCGACTTTGTCCGTTTCAAGGCTCGCAATAGGCTCATCAGCGGCAACGGCCTCACCGGGCTGCTTCAGCCACTGGCCAAGCGTCGCTTCCGCAATGGATTCACCAAGAGTGGGGACGATAACTTCTGTCGACATGATCAGCCTTTCCGCTGGCGTCTAATTTCATCGCGCACGCTATGGCCGAGCGCATGAGAGATAAGGGCAGCCTGTTCAGCTTGGTGGCGCTTCATCAGGCCGGTCGCCGTCGCTGCGCTGGCCTTGCGACCCGCATAGCGCGCACGATCTGGCCCAACGCCCGCATCCGCCAAACATTCTTCGATATAGGGCTCTACAAAGAACCAAGATCCATTGTTCTTCGGCTCTTCCTGTGCCCAAACAACTTCTTCCAAATTCACCATCCGCTTCAACCGCGCGACCAGCGGTTCGGATGGGAAGGGATAAAGCTGTTCAATACGCACAATCGCGGTGTTCTTATCGCCGGCTGTATTGCGCGCTTCCATCAAGTCGTACGCAACCTTGCCCGAGCAAAGCACCAAGCGCTTCACATCCTTATCGGCTGGCGCCCAAGGATCTGACAAAATGCGCATAAAGTGGCTCTGGTCGAGAAAATCCTCAACTTTCGACACAGCCATTTTGTGACGCAACAGCGATTTGGGCGTCATGATAATCAGAGGCTTACGGAACTGACGATGCATCTGACGGCGCAAAATGTGGAAATAATTGGCCGGCGTCGTGCAGTTGGCAACTTGAATATTATCTTCAGCGCAAAGCTGCAGATAGCGTTCCAGTCGTGCCGAGCTATGCTCAGGCCCCTGCCCTTCATAACCATGCGGCAACAGCATCACGAGGCCGTTGGCGCGCAGCCATTTAGACTCGCCTGCGGCAATGAATTGGTCAATCATCACCTGAGCGCCATTGGCGAAATCGCCAAATTGGCCTTCCCACAGCACCAGGCTCTTCGGGTCAGCACTGGCAAAGCCATATTCAAAGCCCAGCACGCCAAATTCTGACAAGGGGCTATCCAGAACTTCAAACCGGCCATGCGGCACGGTGGAGAGCGGGATATATTTCTGCTCGCTGGCTTGATCGACCCAAACAGCATGGCGCTGGCTGAAGGTCCCGCGACCAGAGTCTTGGCCCGACAGACGCACGCCATAGCCCTCAGACAAAAGCGAGCCAAATGCCAGCGCTTCTGCTGTCGCCCAATCAAAGCCCTCGCCACTTGCAAACATTGCCTTTTTGGCATCCAGCACGCGGTTAAGCGTTGGGTGAACCTTCACCGCATCGGGCACATTGGTCAGCGTGCGACCCAGGCTATCGAGCAGCTTTTTGGAAATCCCGGTTTCCACGTTGCGACGCGCAGTTTCAGGGTCCGCTGGCTTATTGAGGCCAGCCCAACGGCCACCAAACCAATCCGCATCATTGGGCTTATAATCGGGCGCCGCTTTAAACTCTTGCTCCAGCACTTGCGTAAAGCGCATCGCATGTTCGGATGCCCAATTGGCATCGATCACACCTTGTTCAATCAGGCGCTTTGCATAGATGTCAGAAACACCGGGGTGTTTCTTAATCGTTTGGTACATCAGCGGCTGGGTAAAGCCCGGCTCATCGCCTTCATTATGGCCGAAGCGGCGGTAGCACCACATGTCGATCACGATGTCGCGGTGGAACGTCTGGCGGAATTCCACTGCCATCTTGCACGCGAACGTCACGGCTTCAGGATCATCGCCATTCACGTGCAAGATCGGCGCTTGCACGCCCTTGGCCACGTCTGACGGATAGGGCGACGAGCGGGCAAATTGCGGGCTGGTCGTAAAGCCGACTTGGTTGTTCACAATGAAGTGAATGCACCCGCCCGTATTATACCCGCGAATGCCCGAAAAGCCGAGACATTCCCAAACAATCCCCTGCCCCGCAAAGGCGGCATCGCCGTGGAGCAACACAGGAAGCACCTGCGTGTGCTTGCCCTTACCAATATCGTCGCGGAAGGTTTGGTTGGCGCGCACCTTGCCCAACACAACCGGGTCTACCGCCTCCAAGTGCGACGGGTTCGGCACAAGGCTCATATGCACATTGATGCCGTCAAATTCGCGGTCGGTGGAGGTGCCAAGGTGATATTTCACATCGCCTGAACCGCCAACATCATCCGGATGTGCCGAACCGCCTGAAAATTCATGGAAAATCACGCGATAGGGCTTGCCCATGACATTCGCGAGCACGTTGAGGCGGCCGCGATGCGGCATGCCAATCACGATTTCACGGACGCCCTGCGCGCCACCATGCTTGATGAAGCTTTCCAGCGCCGGGATCATCGCCTCGCCGCCATCCAAACCAAAACGCTTGGTGCCAACATATTTGCGGCCCAAGAACTTCTCGTACTGCTCGGCCTCAATCACCTTGGCGAGGATAGCCTTTTTGCCTTCGGGCGTGAAACCAATTGATTTGTCAGCGCCCTCCATCCGTTCTTGGAAGAAGCGGCGTTCTTCCACATCCGAGATGTGCATATATTCAAGGCCGACATTGCCGCAGTAATTGGCGCGCAAAATGCCCACCAATTCGCGCACGGTGGTCCACTCAAGGCCCATCGCACCGCCAACATAGACGGGACGATCAAGATCAGCACCCGTAAAACCGTGATATTCGGGCGTCAGATCCGGCGGAAGATCTTGCTTGGTCAGACCCAAAGGATCGAGATTGGCGGCCAAATGCCCGCGCACGCGGTAGGTGCGGATCAGCATCATCGCGCGGATCGAATCCGCCGCCGCTTCC
>JAGWVG010000119.1 GCA_018970965.1 Alphaproteobacteria bacterium
TAGCGGCACTCACGGCAATAGCATTCAAACTTCATAAAGCCCGGACCTTCGGCCCGATACTGCACATCGCCACAATAACACCGTCCGGTGATCGCCATTGCTCATTCCTCCTCTAGGTGGTGCAGGCTCAATCAGGTTTCACAGCGTCGGGATGGGCTGCCGCAAATGCGGGCAGCGCACAGGCCCGCGCATCAATGGCAACCAATTTGGGGAATGCGTCGAGCGGCGTGTCCACGCGCCGCGCATTCGCCATTTGAGGGATAAGGCAGATGTCGGCCAAGCCCGGTGCCGCGCCTGACAGGAAGGGCTGGTCGGCATCTGCCAGCGCCTCAAGGGCTGCAAAGCCTTCGCTAATCCAGTGGCGTGCCCATGTGTCGACCGCGTCTTGCGACTGGCCCAATTCATGCCGCAAATATTTTAGGATGCGCAAATTGTTGATCGGGTGAATGTCGGCGGCAATCAGCAGCGCCTTGCCAAGCTCGGCCGCACGCGCGGCTGGGTCTGCTGGCACAAAGCGGGGGGTGGCATAGGTCGCATCCAGCCAGTCGATAATAGCGAGGCTTTGCGTTAAGCGCAGATCGCCAACTTCCAACATCGGCACAAAGCCCTGTGGGTTCTTTGCCTTATAATCTGCGGCCTTTTGTGCGCCATCCATGAGGCTGATCGTCACGCGCTCATAAGCCACGGCTTTCAGGTTCAACGCAATGCGGACGCGATAGGCGGCAGAGGATCGCCAATAATCATAGAGCCGGATCGTCATTGTCTCTCCTAGGCTGATGCCGCACACAAGACCAAAGGGGCAGCTTGCATCGCTTTGCATTTCATGGCCTATGCATCGCATCGACGGGCAAACATGCCAAGACGGAAGTGATAAAAGGAGAGTTGATCGATGCGCCATTTGCTGACCGGCCTTGCTCTTTTGGCCATTGCCAGCCCCAGCTTTGCCGCCACCTCGGTGTCGGGCCGCTGGTATACGGAAGAAAAAGATAGCATTGTCCAAATTGGTCAATGCGGCCCTGTTGTTTGCGGCAGAGTGGCCAAGGTGCTGCGCGTCGCCCCCAATGGCGGCAAACCCGTTGACGCCAACAATCCTGATCCCGCGCTGCGCAGCCGCCCGATTGAAGGCATTACGCTTCTTTCGGGCTTCAAGGACGCGGGGGATGAATGGGAGGGCCAGATTTACGATCCGCGTGCTGGCAAAACCTATCGCTCGACACTGCAAAAACAGCCCGATGGCTCGTTGCGCGTTAAGGGATGCCTTGGCCCCTTCTGCCGCGCGGTGAAGTTTACCCCGGCCCCCTAATGGGCCGGGCGTAAGCCTTATTTCTTCAAGCCAATTTCAATCAGCCGTTGCACGAGAAAATCATTCGCGCTGATCGGCTCGGGATAGCGATTGGGGGTTTCGGCACTGATGCAGCCCGGCAGCGTCTCAATCAGAAAATCTGATGCGAGATGCAGGAAGAACGGCATTGAATAGCGTGGAATATGCCGTCGCTCAGGCGGCGGATTCAGCACGCGGTGAATGGTCGATGGCAGATGATGGTTGGTCAGCCGCTCCAACATATCGCCGACATTGATGACCATCGCGCCTTCGGGCGGGGTGATTGACAGCCAGTCGCCGTCGCGCGTCAGCAATTGCAGGCCGCCTTCTTCGGCGCCCAGCAGCAAGGTGATGAGGTTGATGTCACCATGCGCCCCCGCGCGAATGCCAGGCGCATCCTGTGGGATTGGCGGGTAATGCAGCAGCCGCATGACAGAATTGCCATTTTCAACGGCTGGCTCAAACCAGTTGGGCGCAAGGCCCAAATAGCGGGCAATGGCCGAAAGCAAGCGATTGCCCGCATCATCAAATGCGGCAAACATCTCGCGGAAGGTGGGTTCAAAGTCAGGCAGCTCGGCCGGCCAGATATTGTCGGGCATATGATCGCGGAAGCGATGGCCCGGCGGCAGATCGCGCCCGATATGCCAAAATTCTTTCAGATCGACATGTGCTGCATCTTTGGCAATTTCTGTGCCGAAGGGCGTGTAGCCGCGCTGGCCTGAGAGCGCGGCAGAATAATAGCTGCGCTTGACCTCTTCGGGCAGCGCAAAAAACTGGCGTGTCAAATCCCAAGCGCGGTCAATCAGCCCTGCATCAATGCCGTGATTGGCAATGACAGCAAAGCCAAAGGTACGAAAGCTGTTGCCCAAAGCCGCGGCAAAGCCATCTGGATCGCTGGCCTGATCAGCAAGTGAGAGCGTGGGGATCTGGTTCAGAATATCAGTCATGAAGGCGCTCTAGGCGCAGTTGGCGGGCTATTCCAGCCCGCTATTCACCAATTTCAACTCATTGGGCTGCGCGCTTTTTTGAGACAGGCGACCATCCACCCGTGCGCCTGTTTCCACCGAGATGCTCTCATAGGCCACATCCCCCAGCACGCGCGCTGATTTTTCAATCACAAGCTCGGTCGCGACGACAGTGCCTTCCACCGTGCCGCCCAGCGTTGCATGTTGTGCTGTGACATTGCCCTTGATGCGGCCTGAAGCGCCCAGTGCGAAATTGGCGCAGGTAACATCGCCAATCAGCTCTCCTTCGACAAGCACATCGCCGCTGGCCGACAAATTGCCCGTCAGGTTGACATCGCTGCCAATGATAGAGCGGCTGCTGCGGCCGCCACGGATTTGCGCTGTGCCGTCAGCTTCACCTGCTTTGCCCCACGCCATGTTCTGATCCCCTCATGTCCAATCTTGGGCGAAGGTTAAGCAGGCTTGGGTGATTCGCCAAATCTTTTGACCACAGGAAGACTGCGGGCCTGTTTCAGAACAGGCCGCCCCCCAGCATCAGCCGTGCAAGACCGATCAGAATGACAATCAGGTTGAGCGTGCGGCCACTTGTCTGACCCGATGTCGCACCAATGCCCAGCCCGATAATCGCAAGCGGGATGATCAGCCAATTCGCCCAACCCAGAAAGGGAATAAAGGCAATTGCCACCATCACGAGGGCAACCAAGCCAATCAGCAGAGAAATCATGTTGCGCATGGACACGATGTGACCCGCTTAAGGCTCCATTGCAAGCCGCAAGCGCCGTGCTTAATTAACAAGCCTGTCAGCGACCATCAAAGAGTCGCGCCCCTGAGAGGACGATAGAGGAAGATTTATGGGTTACGCGCACACGCATGATGCCAATCCACACTGGTTGCCGCGCCTGCCGCGCACCGCGACGGATGACATCCCCGGCACCGATGGCTGGCCCCTGGTGGGGACAACATTTGAACAGCTGAAAGATCCGCACGCCTTTACGCGCAAAATGGCCGCCACCTATGGCCCGATTTATCGTGTGCGCAGCTTTGGCGGCCGCACCGTCCAATTGCTTGGGCCGGAAGCGAACGAGCTGGTTCTGTTTGATCGAGATAAAGTCTTTTCGTCGGAACAGGGCTGGGGCCCGGTGCTCAATCTGCTCTTCCCGCGCGGGCTGATGTTGATGGATTTTGATCAGCATCGTGTCCATCGCCGCACGCTCTCCGTCGCGTTCAAGCCAGAGCCGATGAAGCTGTATTGCGACGCGCTGAACGAAGGCATTGCCGCCCGCGTCAAGCAATGGTCGGGCACCAAATTTGAATTTTATGCAGCGATTAAGGCGCTGACGCTTGATCTGGCAGCGACATCTTTCCTCGGCATTCCTTGGGGCCCAGAGGCCGACCGCATCAATCAAGCCTTTGTCGATATGGTGCAGGCTTCGGTGGGGGTCGTGCGCATCCCCATCCCCGGCACCAAGATGGCGAGGGGTGTGGCGGGGCGAGCCTATTTGAAAGACTATTTTGGGCGCGAAGTGCCCAAGCGCCGCGCGTCAGATGCGCAGGATATGTTTAGCCAAATCTGCCGCGCAACCAATGAGGATGGCAGCCTGTTGAGCGATGATGAAATCATCGATCACATGAACTTCCTGATGATGGCGGCGCACGATACCATCACCTCCTCGGCAACCTCGATGGTGATGCTGCTCGGCCAAAACCCGGCGTGGCAAGATAAGCTGCGCGACGAGATGATCGGCCTTGGCCTTCAAGGGGACGATCTGCCTTATGATCGACTCAATGATCTGGTGTTGACCGACTACGCCTTTAAAGAATCGCTGCGGCTGATGGCACCTGTGCCGTCCATCCCGCGCCGTGCAATCAAGGATTTCGACTTTGGCGGCTATCATTTCAAGGCGGGCACCTATGTAGGCATCAGCCCAGCCTTCACGCATAAAATGCCAGAATATTGGCCTGATCCGGAAAAATTTGATCCGCTGCGTTTTGAGCCAGAACAGGTCAAGGCGCGTCACAAATATGCTTGGGTGCCCTTTGGCGGCGGCGCGCATATGTGCCTCGGTTTGCACTTTGCTTATATGCAAATCAAAATTCTGATGTGGCATCTGCTGCGCGATCAACGCATCGTGCTGCCGAGCGGAAGTGGCGCATCGTGGCAGGCATGGCCTATCCCCAAGCCGCGCGATGGTCTGCCGGTGCAAATCGTGCCGCGCGGCTAACGCATAGGATCAGGAGTAAGGCATGTCTGCATCCCGCCAAGTCGCTTTCCGTCAGGTTGATGTCTTCACGCGTCGGCCCTTTTACGGCAACCCTGTTGCCGTCATTCTGGATGGCGCAGGGCTCAGCACAGCTGAGATGCAGCAGATCGCGCAATGGACCAATTTGTCAGAGACGACATTCGTCCTCCCGCCCGATGATCCAGCGGCCAGTTATCAGGTGCGTATCTTCACCCCAAGGGCAGAACTGCCTTTTGCAGGCCACCCAACTTTGGGGACGGCGCATGCGGTGCTTGAGGCGGGGATTGCGCAGCCCGTAAATGGCAGACTGGTGCAGCAATGCGCCGCAGGGCTGGTGGATGTCGCCATTGAGGGGGATATGCGCGCCTTCCGCCTGCCGCGCTATGCGCAAAGCGATGCGCCTGAGGCAGATCGTTTGGCGGCGGCCTTGGGCGGGGCAGGCCTGCTGGTTGCGCCGCCTAAGATTTTGGATGTTGGCCCGCGCTGGGTGATTGGCGAGTGCGTCTCCCCCGCAGCGCTGGCGGCACTCACCCCTGATTTGGCGGCGCTTGCGGAGTATGATCGCGCGCACAAAACAACAGGCCTCACGCTCTTTGCACTGGGAGAAAACGGCGCCAAAGTGCGCTCTTTTGCCCCTGCTGATGGCATTGCGGAAGACCCGGTGTGTGGCAGTGGTAACGCTGCCGTGGCGGCCTATCAGCTGTTGCGCGGGACGCTGACGGATGGGGATGCCTATCTTGCCTCACAAGGGCAGGAGTGCGGGCGCGATGGCGAAATTCATGTCCGTATTTCAGGGGCTGATGTTCATGTGGGCGGCCATTGTGTCACCTGTGTTTCGGGCGTGATTGGCCTTTAACCCTAACGCCAATTGCTGCTGCGCTTCTCTTTGGCGCAATATGCGGCTAAGGCACGGGCTATGCACCCGATCTTCCTTGTCATGACGGGCGGCGCCTTGGGCGCTGCGGCGCGCTATCTGGCGGCCAGCGCCATTGGTTTGCGCGGCGATTGGCCGATGGGCACCTTCCTGGTCAATTTGGCGGGCGGGTTGCTGATGGGCATGCTCGCCGCGCTCGTGTTGCGCGGGACAGCGTCTGAGAGTGTCCGCCTGTTTATGGGTGTCGGCATTTTGGGCGGGTTCACCACATTTTCTGCTTTCAGTCTCGAAGGCTTTAACATGATCGCGCGGGGCCAATGGGCGCTGGCGATTGGCTATGCGTTCGCTTCGGTCATTGGCTCGATTGTCGCACTGGCTATTGGCTATGGAGTGGCCCGTGCATGAGCACTGATGTTCGTCAATTTACGGTCGATGCCG
>JAGWVG010000120.1 GCA_018970965.1 Alphaproteobacteria bacterium
AATGCGCACCACATTATCGCCCGCAGCAACAGTCAATAAGCCATGATTGTCACGCAAATGCGCCACAAACGCGCGGCTGTCCGTCTTAAGCTTGAGACCCAGCATAAGGCCCACGCCGCGAACGCTATCAAACAGAGAATCATGATTGGGGATCATCTGCTCAAGGCTTGCCCGCAGCCGTTCCCCCTTGGCCTTCACATTGTCCATAAAGCCCGGCTCAAGAATGACATCGAGAACAGCCATCCCTGCGGCACAAGCGAGGGGATTACCACCATAGGTGCTGCCATGTGTGCCAACCACCATGCCAGCAGCGGCCTTCTCCGTGGCCAAACATGCGCCCACCGGAAAGCCTCCGCCAATGCCCTTGGCTGACGCGACAATGTCTGGCGTGACGCCAAAATGCTCATAGGCATAGAAATAGCCCGTGCGCGCAACGCCGCACTGGACTTCATCGAACACCAGCATCAGGTCTTTTTCGTCACAAATGTCGCGCAGACCCTGCAAAAATTCTTGGCTGCCGGGGCGGATACCGCCTTCACCTTGAATGGGCTCCACCAAGAAACCTGCCGTATGCTCATTCACAGCGGCACGTGCAGCTTCCAGATCATCAAATGGGACGACGATGAAGCCTTCAAGCAGCGGCGCAAAGCCATCACGCAGCTTTTCCTGATCGGTGGCAGAAATTGTCGCCATCGTCCGGCCATGAAAGGCGTTTTTAAAGGTGATCAGAACATTTTTGTGCGGATTACCCTTGGCGTGATGATAGCGGCGCGCGGTTTTAATCGCGCATTCCACAGCTTCAGCGCCGGAATTGGTGAAAAACACTGTGTCCGCAAATGTGTTGTCCACAATGCGCTGGGCAAAGGCCTCGCCCTGCGGACTGCCATAAAGATTGGAGACATGCATCAGCGTCGCCGCTTGGTCTGCAATGGCCTTGCTCAGATGCGGATGGCCATGACCCAACAGGTTGACCGCAATGCCGCTGGCAAAATCAAGCGCACGTCGACCATCCTCGCTGATGAGGTAGCACCCCTCCCCTTTCACCGGACGGAAACCGCACCGGGGATAGACAGGCATCAAGGGCGTGATCGTCATGGCTTTAGGCCTCCTGTTCAACCGCAAAGTAAAAAGGCGGCCAAATGGGGCCGCCTTGAAGCGAACCGAACTTATAGAGACGCTAAAAAGGCGGGACAACCCCCGCTGAGACGCGCTTTAGTTCTTAATCTTCCATCCGCTCTTAAGCAGAGCATAGCAAAGTGTCGCAAGCGCAAGGTTGATAACAGCCAGAACGCCAACACCGACGCCCAAGGGAATGTCAGCCTGACCGATAAAACCATAACGGAACCCAGCAATCGCGTAATGAAAGGGATTGGCATGACTAATTGCTGCGAATGTCGGCGCCAACTTATCCACGGAATAAAAAGTGCCGGACAACAAGGCCAGCGGCGCAACAACAAAATTGGTCACTGCAGCCGCATGGTCAAATTTCTCTGCCCAAATTGAGGTGAGGACTCCCAAAAAAGCGAGCATGGAAGACCCAAGCAGCCCAAAAAGCACAATTGCCCAAAGATGCTGCGGCATCACATGCACCCCCGGCCACAAGAGCATTGCCCCCCAAATGGTAAAGCCAACCAGGATTGCGCGGGTGACAGCGGCGCCCGCCAAACCAAACAGCACCTCTCCCGTCGAGAGTGGCGGCATCAGATAATCGACAATTGTTCCCTGAATTTTCCCGACCAGCAAAGAGAAGCTGGAATTGGCAAAGCTGTTCTGCATCATCCCCATGATGATGAGGCCCGGCGCGATAAAATCAGCAAAGGGAACACCCAGCACCGCGCGCTTCACACCGCCCAACGCAACCGTAAAAATAACAAGGTACAAGAGCGTTGTAAGTGCAGGCGCCCAGATGGTCTGGAGCTGCACCTTGAAAAAGCGACGAACTTCCTTCAAATAAAGGGCTTGCAGACCTCCCCAGTTGACCGAACGAATGGCCGGGACGCCGGGCTGGCTGTGTATTGCAATTTCTGACTCGCTGTTCATAGCCTAATCGCCTATCGGCTAGCGCCGATTGTCGCAAGGGCTGCGACAGATACAAGCTATTGAAGTGGTGAAGGCATGTCTTGGACCGATGAACGGATCGATCAGCTAAAGGCGATGTGGAGCAAGGGGATGACTGCATCCCAAATCGCTGAAGAGCTTGGCGGCGTGAGCCGCAATGCCGTGATCGGCAAAGCGCACCGTTTGGGGCTTCAATCGCGCCCCTCCCCCGTTAAATCGGCTGATGGCGAGGGTGCGCCAGCGCGCAAAGCCGCTGCCAAGCCCAAGCCAGCGCCGGTTGCCGCAGCGCCCGCTGCACCTAAGCCGCAACCTGCACCGCGCGTTGCGCCGCCGCCGGTCCAAGCAACGCCGCGTTCCACGAATCCAGATCAAATGCCGCCCACCATTCGTTCCATTGGGCCGGGTGGGTTTGTCCGCCAAAACCCGGGTGAGCAATCGGCTCCGCCGCCGCCTGCACCGCCCCGTCGCTTGGTGCCAGCGCGCCCAAGCCCGGAAATCGCAGATAAAACTTCGCTGCTCGATCTCAATGATCGCATCTGCAAATGGCCCCTTGGCCACCCCGGCGAGCCTGATTTCCATTTCTGCGGGGAAAAGGTGAACCCAGGCTTTCCGTATTGTGTCGAGCATTGCGGCCTCGCCTATCAGGCGCAGATGCCGCGGCGCGATAGAAAGCCGCTGCCTTTTGCAGTTCCCGGCGCCAAACCCAACGGGGGATAAGTCAAAAGACTGGCTTGCACGGCTGACTCGCGTCCGCTTATAGCTGTGCCATGTCTGACGATTTATTCGCGTCCGCGCCTGCTGCTTCTGGTGGTTATGACGCCTCGTCCATTGAGGTGCTTGAAGGGCTAGAGCCCGTTCGGCGTCGTCCGGGCATGTATATCGGCGGCACGGATGAGCGGGCTTACCATCATCTCGCAGCCGAAGTGCTCGACAATGCGATGGATGAAGCCGTGGCTGGCCATGCCACGCGCATTGAAATTAGCCTTGAACCTGGAAATCGCCTGACCATCACGGACAATGGCCGTGGTATTCCCGTCGATCCACACCCCAAATATCCCGATAAATCCGCGCTGGAGGTCATCCTTTCAACGCTGCACTCGGGCGGGAAGTTTAATGGCAAGGCCTATGCAACGTCGGGCGGCCTGCATGGCGTCGGCGTCTCGGTCGTCAACGCCCTTTCGACGGATACCGTTGTCGAAGTCGCCCGTAATAAAGAATTGTTTCGCCAACGCTTTTCCCGTGGCCAGACGCTTGGACCGCTCGAAAAGCTGGGCCCAGTCAACAATCGTCGCGGCACCAGCGTCAGCTTTACCCCGGACCCCGAGATTTTTGGAGAAATGAGCTTCAAGCCGCAGCGGCTGTTTAAGCTTGCTCGGTCCAAAGCTTATTTGTTTGCCGGTGTTGAAATTCGCTGGAAATGTACGCCGAGCCTCATCAGCGATGAGACGCCGCCTGAAGCTGTCTTTCAATTTCCCGGTGGCTTGGCCGATCATCTGCGTGAGCAAATCGGCGAACGTGAATGTGTGACGGCGGACTTCTTCAGCGGAAATCAAGACTTTCCAGATGAACAAGGCCGTGTTGAATGGGCTGTAGCTTGGCCGCTTTGGTCTGAAGGCAGCTATAGCTATTATTGCAACACCATCCCCACCCCCGATGGCGGCACGCATGAGGCCGGCCTCCGCGCCGCGATTGTGAGAGGCATTCGCAGCTTTGGCGCACTTGTGGGTCTCAAAAAAGCCGAAGGGCTGCAAGCCGAAGATGTTGTGACGGGCGCTGAAATCATGCTCTCCGTCTTCATTCGTGATCCGCAGTTCCAAAGCCAGACCAAGGATCGGCTGACGTCACCTGAAGCCGCAAAGTTGGTCGAAAATGCCGTGCGCGATCATTTCGATCATTTCCTGACTGACAACATGGAACGCGGCAAAGCTCTGCTGGGCTTCATGCTGGATCGCATGGACGACCGCCTCCGCCGCAAGGCAGAAAAGGACATTAAGCGCAAAACAGCAACCTCGGCGCGCAAACTTCGCCTGCCCGGCAAGCTGACCGATTGTTCGGAAGATGGCCCCGAAAATACCGAGCTCTTCATTGTCGAAGGCGATAGCGCTGGTGGCTCTGCCAAGCAGGCGCGCAACCGCAAGACCCAAGCGATTTTGCCCATCCGCGGCAAAATCTTGAATGTGGCGTCTGCGACATCCGATAAAATTCGCGCAAACAGCGAAATTGCCGATCTTGCACAGGCAATGGGCTGCGGCATGCGCAAAGAGTGTAACCCTGATCTGCTGCGCTATGAGCGCATCATCATCATGACAGACGCCGATGTAGATGGCGCGCATATCGCGACGCTGCTGATGACATTTTTCTTTCAAGAAATGCCAGAGGTGGTGCGCCGCGGTCATCTATATATCGCCCAGCCCCCGCTTTACCGCCTGACCGTGGGCGCAAAGTCGCTCTACGCCAAAGATGATGCGCACCGCGCAGAAATTGAGGCCAATGAGTTTAAAGGTAAAAAGGTAGAAGTAGCGCGCTTCAAAGGCCTTGGAGAAATGAACCCGGGCCAATTGAAAGAAACGACGATGGACCCTGCAACCCGGTCCCTCATCCGCGTTACTTTGCCGCAAGAATATGAAGAACGCGCTGGCGTGCGTGATTTGGTTGATCGGTTGATGGGAAAAAATCCGGAACATCGCTTCCGGTTCATTCAAGAAAATGCGGCACGCATTGATGAAGAGGTGATTGACGCATGAAACAGTTTATCGCTTTGGCAAGCCTCGCGCTTCTGGCAGGCTGCAACGCTCCATCCTCGACGGAGAGCAGCGACAGCGCGACATCCACTGGCCCTGCAACGCAGACCGCCTCGGCTGACACGCGCCCTGATAGCTTTGCGCAATGCGCCGCCTGCCATACGGTTGCGAAAGGCGCACCGCACGGAATGGGCCCAAATCTTTGGGGTATCGCTGGGACAAAGGCTGGCGAATTGGCAGGCTATGATTTCTCGCCCGGCTTAAAGGCATCTGGCCTTGTTTGGGACGAAACAACGCTTGATAAATGGCTCGCAAATCCGCGCGCCTTGGTGCCGGGCACAAAGATGTCGTTTGGCGGCATGAGCGATCCTGCCAAGCGGAAAGAGCTTGTTACCTGGCTGATGCAGCAGAAATAGACGATCAATGCGTTAAATTTGGCCCGCACGCGCCAGCAGCTGGCGGGCCATATCGACATGCATCGTTTCTACCATGCGATCGCGGAACCGCTCTGCTCCGCCCGATGCAGCTGCGATGAGCGCCTTTGCGTCTTCAAGCTCTTCCGCAGATGGGCTGAAGGCCTGATTGGCGGCATCAATCTGGTTGGGATGGATCAACGTCTTCCCATCAAAGCCTAAAAGCCGCCCCTCAGCGCATTCCGCCGCCAGCGCCTCGGGCGCGTTGAGATCATTAAAGACCGAGTCGAGAGCCCAAATATCAGCAGCACGGGCAGCCAACAGAATAGATTGCAGCGCCACCGTTAAAGATGCGCGCCCAGCCTTAGGAGGCAGGCGCAGCGCATGGGCCAAATCATTTGCCCCCACCAGTAAACCTGCCACATCCTCGACCGCAGCGATATCGGGCGCGTTCAGAACGCCACGCGGCGTTTCAATCATGACCAGCAGCGGCTTAAAAACGCATTCCGCAACGGCTGCCACAGCAGCTGCATCCTCGGCCTTGGGCAACACCACAAAGTCACATTTGGCCTGGCGCGCCGCAGCCAAATCCGCACGATGCCATGCCGTA
>JAGWVG010000121.1 GCA_018970965.1 Alphaproteobacteria bacterium
GGCAAGCCTGTGATTATTGATCGTCTGAATTACCGCAATGATGGCGCGGGCTATGCCGCACAAGGCCATGACCATATCTTTACAGTATCTGCTGAAGGCGGCGTACCGCGCCAATTGACGAGCGGTGCGTTTGATCATGGCGGCGTTTTGGATTGGAGCACGGATGGCAAGACCATTTTCTTTTCCGCCAACCGCAATGATGACCCAGATCGTCATCCACAACGCGACCAAATTTTCGCGATGAACGTTGAAAATGGCGCGCTGACCCAGCTCACCAAACGCGAAGGCCCCAGCGTTGCGCCGCAGCTGTCGCCTGATGGCAAGCAGATTGCCTTTTTGGGCTATAATGATCGCTACACCAGCAATCAGGAATTCAGCCTATGGGTCATGAACCGCGATGGCTCCAACGCCCGCTCACTGACCGCCAGCATGGATGTGGGCGTGACTGATTTTGGCTGGGATGATCGTGGCAACCTCTATTTTGCTTATGATCAACAAGGCACCACCAAAATCGCAACGACAACACCCAAAGGCGGCACACGCGTGTTGGCCTCAGGCTTGGGCGGCGAAGATATTGGCCGACCCTATTCGGGCGTAAGCATGTCGATCGCACGCGATGGCACCATTGCAACCAATGTGACGAGCGCCAACCAGCCCGGCGATGTCGCTGTGCTGAAAGGCGCAAATTTGCGTCGCCTGACACGCTTGAATGATGACGTCGCCGCAATCCGCAATCTGGCCAGCGTTGAAGAAATCTGGACGGCCGCGCCCGATGGCGTGAAGAGCCAAAGCTGGATCATGAAGCCCGCCAATTTTGATCCATCGAAAAAATACCCGATGATCCTCGAAATTCATGGCGGCCCGCACACCAATTATGGCGCGCGCTTCTCGGCTGAAATGCAGGCATATGCGGCCGCTGGCTATGTTGTCCTCTATTCCAACCCGCGCGGTTCGACGAGCTATGGCGACAAGTTCGCCAATATGATCGACAAAGCCTATCCGGGCGGCGATTATGACGACTTGATGGCCGCCGTGGATGGCGTGCTGGCCAAAGGCTATGTCGATCCCGCGCGGCTGTTCGTCACGGGCGGTAGCGGTGGCGGCGTGCTGACGGCATGGATCGTTGGCAAGACCAATCGCTTCCGCGCGGCCGTGGTCGCCAAGCCTGTGATTAACTGGACCAGCTTTGCGCTGACGGCAGACAACCCATCCTATTTTGGCCGCTATTGGTTTGGCAAAAACCCTTGGGAGGCTGGCGCACAGGCAGACTATTGGCGGCGCTCTCCCTTAAGCCTTGTCGGCAATGTCAAAACGCCAACAATGCTGATCACGGGCGAACAAGATTACCGCACGCCGATTTCAGAGTCAGAGCAATATTATACCGCGCTGAAACTCAATGGCGTTGATACCGCGCATGTCCGCGTGCCGGAATCTTCGCACGGCATGATTGATCGGCCGAGCCGTCTGGTTGCGAAATCGACCTATATTCTGGGTTGGTTCGCAAAGCATGGCGGTGTTGAAGCTGGCAAGGGGGAGTAAGCTTTGCGCGAGGGAATTGGGCCGAGGGTTTACTGACGCTTGGCCCCCTTCCCCGTCATGCTGAACTTGGTTCAGCATCTCTCAACAGCGATAAATTCTCATCGCTCGAACCTGGGTGTCCACGGCTTGCGGGGTCAGCGGCGTGCCATTGTCCAGAGAAATGGAAACTGACGGGTTTTCGGGCAGGTAGAAGCCCGGGCCGTTATGCCCCTCGGCATTTTCTCCCTCCACTTCGACACCAAAATTCCGCAAAGTCGCAGAAGAAGGCGCATAGGCGGTAATGCGTGTGCCCAACACAAATGTGCCTTTGGACGGAACCTCGCGATCATCGGAGGAAAAGCATATTTTTCCTGCCTTTGCGTATTGAGCATATAGGAGGCTGGGATGAACCCCCGCAGAACGATATAGAGACATCTCGTAGGCAGATACGAGGCGGGTTTGGGAATAAATTGGAGGCACATCTTTCCCCAAAGATTGTCGAGAAAAGAGCAGAAATCCAGCATCAGAACCGTGGAACGCCACAACTCCGCCCGGCAAAATTCGCCGCTGAGGCGCACCAACAAATATCATCCCAGCACAAGCCGATAAGCAAAGATGCCGCACCTCTACCCCGAGCCCCTTCTGTTGAAGGATTTTAGCGATGCGATAGCCAGATAAAGTGCTGCCACCATAGCTTTCAACAGTGATGTATGTACCAGGCGGGTACGTTAACGCTGCTGCTGCAGCCTCCATCTTTTCATCCACGCGTCCTTCCAAATCCGCTGAAGGCGCGGGAGAGGTGGAACAGCCGAAAAGAATACAGCACACGCTTGCGGCCAATATCCGCATAACTGCGTCCTAATCTCGGTGGCGGCGAACAGGCCCACAGACATCTGCATCGCCAATTTTGTATAAATACGCCACTTCTTTGCATTGCGCAAGACGGCATCCAATTCGTCATGCGCGATGAAGTCATCGGGCCAACTGGCCAAGAATTACCCCATTTGTTGCGGCAGATAGCTGTCATCCACATAATCACTAAAGCGCGTGAAGCGGGCGTCGAACTTCATTTTCACTTTGCCCGTCGCACCATGGCGCTGCTTTGCGACGATCAGTTCGGACAGGCCGAACACACGTTCCATTTCAATGGCCCATTTGGCATGATCGTCAAAAATCTTGGCGTCATCGCCTTCTGCCGGGCGTTTGGGTTCGCGCGCCTGAATATAATATTCCTCACGATAGACGAAGAGAACGATATCGGCGTCCTGTTCAATCGAGCCTGATTCACGCAAGTCGGACAATTGTGGGCGCTTGTCTTCGCGCTGTTCGACCGCACGGCTGAGCTGCGACAGGGCGATGACAGGAACGTTGAGCTCCTTCGCCAGCGTTTTGAGGCCGCGGGAAATCTCAGAGATTTCCTGCACGCGATTGTCCCCCCCCCCGCTGCGTGAGCCTTGGAGAAGCTGAAGATAGTCAATGATGATGAGGCCAATATCATGCCGCCGCTTTAACCGGCGCGCGCGCGTGCGCAGGGCGGCAATGGTGAGGCCGGCCGTGTCATCAATGTAAAGCGGCAGCGATTCCAGCTCTGCCGCCGCGCGGGCCAGATTGCGGAATTCCGTCTGGCTGATTTTACCCATGCGCAGATTTTCAGAGCTGATCTCAGATTGTTCTGACAGGATACGCGTTGCCAGCTGGTCTGCCGACATTTCGAGGCTGAAAAAGGCAACGGGCGCGCCAACCGATTTTTCAGGGGCAATGCCATCTTCCATATCGCGGGCCCAACGGCGCGCGGCGTTGAATGCGATATTGGTGGCCAGCGAGGTTTTGCCCATGCCGGGGCGTCCGGCCAGGATGATCAAATCGCTATGGTGCAAGCCGCCGGTTTTGGCATTGATGCCCTCAATGCCTGTTGTCACGCCCGACAGGCCACCGCCTGCATTTAGCGCCTTTTCCGCGAGTTCGACCGCCATCTTGGTGGCTTGGCCAAAGCTTTTGGTGCTGCCTTGTTCCCCGCCCTGTTCTGCCACGCGGTAGAGCGCCATTTCCGCCTTTTCAATCTGCTCGGTCGGCTGGACATCTTCACTCATGTCGAGTGCGCGGCTCGCCATATCGCGGCCCACGCTCACCAACTCACGCAGCAAGGCAAGATCATAAATTTGCTGGGCAAAGTCCCGCGCGCCAAGCAGCGCGGCGCCAGAGCCTGTTAATTGCGCCAAATAGGCCGGACCACCCAGCGCCTTTATCGCCTCATCTTGCTCAAACATCGGCTTGAGGGTGACGGGGTTGGCGACCATTGACCGATCAATCAGCCGCATAATCGCATCGTAAATGCGGCCATGCACGGGCTCAAAGAAATGTTCGGCCCGAACCTTCAGCTGAATATCTTCCGCCACGCGGTTATCAATCATCAGCGCGCCCAACAGCGCAGCCTCTGCCTCAATATTATGGGGCAATTGAACCGTGGGTTCGTTCTCGTGAATCAATCGGACAGGATCAGCCATAAGTTCCTCATGGCGCAATGCTATTGGAACGCAATGCACAGGCCAAGGGGATAACGGGGATAACTCTGTATTCGCTTGTCTTCCCTTGTGCCCTTCCATTCGATATGCGGGGCCATCATGGCCGATCCCCGCATCATCGACATCAAGCTCGACGAGCATACGATCATCTGGCGTTCTGCAGATATTGAGCAGGAACGGCGGATTGCCATTTTTGACATTTTGGAAGGCAATTATTTTGCCCCGCAGCGCGCGCATGACGATGGCTATGCCGGGCCGTATCGGCTGATGCTGCGTGTGGAAGAAGGCCGACTGGTGTTTGAAGTGCGGCGCGAGGATGATGGCGCACTCGAATCCGTCATCCTCGGCCTCGGTCGCTTCCGCCGCCTGATCCGCGATTATTTCGCGATTTGCGACAGCTATTATCAAGCAATCAAAGTCGCGACCGCACAGCAAATTGAAACGGTCGATATGGCGCGCCGCGCGGTGCATAATGAGGCAGCCGAGTTGCTGAAAGAACGGCTGGCCGGCAAAATCGAGGTGGATTTTGATACCGCCCGCCGCCTCTTCACGCTCATCTGCGTGCTGCACATCAAAGGATGATCCACGGCTCTGTTCGACTGGCAAGATCGGGGCATAGACATTTGGAAACGCACAGGGC
The DNA here is from genome assembly GCA_018970965.1 of Alphaproteobacteria bacterium. Classification (GTDB taxonomy): domain Bacteria; phylum Pseudomonadota; class Alphaproteobacteria; order Sphingomonadales; family Sphingomonadaceae; genus Aquisediminimonas. Next base: position 4,681 of record JAGWVG010000121.1, read on the forward strand.
ATCGATGTGGCATGACTGATCAGACCCGCCGCCTTGTCGATGCCGCGCGTGATGCCGCCTGCTTTGCCCATGCCCCTTATTCCGGATTTGGCGTGGGTGCGGCCTTGCTGCTGGATGATGGCAGCATCATCACCGGCTGCAACTTTGAAAATGCCAGCTATGGCCTGACTTTGTGCGCCGAAACTGTGGCGCTGGCGACGGCCAATGCCCAAGGCAAATTGCGCGCCGTGCGCGAAATTGCGGTGATTGGCGGGCCGCTGGTGAATGGCACACCCAAGGGGCATGATCCGGTGCGCCCCTGTGGCCGCTGTCGGCAGGTGATTAATGAAGCCGCGGGCCTCTCTGGTCATGATATTGTCATCCACTGCGCGGGTGCCGAAGGCGACACGGTGGAGCAGCACCACATTTCCACGCTTTTGCCTTATGCCTTTGGCCCGGCGGATCTCGGGCTATCCTAGGAGAAACTATGTCCATCCTGTCTGATAAATGGATTCGGGAACAAGCCACCACCAACGGCATGATTGAGCCCTTTGTCGAGGCCCAGCGCCGCGATGGTTGCATCAGCTATGGCCTTTCCTCCTACGGCTATGACGCGCGCGTGGCGGATGAGTTTAAGATTTTCACCAATGTCGATAGCGCCGTGGTCGACCCCAAGGATTTCGCCGCCAACAGCTTTGTCGATCGCAAGACCGATGTCTGCGTGATCCCGCCCAACAGCTTTGCCTTGGCGCGCACTGTGGAATATTTCCGCGTGCCGCGCGATGTGCTGGTGATCTGCCTTGGCAAATCAACCTATGCCCGCTGCGGCATCATTGTGAACGTCACCCCGCTAGAGCCGGGCTGGGAAGGCCATGTCACGTTGGAATTTTCCAACACCACGCCCCTGCCCGCCAAGATTTACGCCAATGAAGGCGCGTGCCAATTCCTGTTCCTCAAAGGCAATGAGCCGTGCGAGACAAGCTATGCCGACCGCGCCGGCAAATATATGGGCCAAAAAGGGGTAACGCTTCCCCGGCTGTAACGCGCTACACCAGATCATAGCCGCAAGACCGGCGCACCACGACGACAGGAGAGAAGAATGGCCAAGCAGACAGCGGAATTCGACATCATCGTCTATGGTGCCAGTGGCTTTAC
>JAGWVG010000003.1 GCA_018970965.1 Alphaproteobacteria bacterium
CGATGGCATAACCTTTGGTCACGGCCTTGGTGGTGTTGCCCACAGCATCCAGAGCATCGGTCTTTTCACGCACCGAGTCATCCAGGCCTGCCATTTCAGCAATGCCGCCAGCATTGTCGGTCACGGGGCCATAAGCGTCGAGCGCAACGACCATGCCGGCAAGTGCGAGCATCGCAGTGGCCGCAAAGGCAATGCCAATCAGGCCTGCCAGCTGATAGGCCACAATAATGCCCACGCAGATGACAATTGTCGGCATCGCGGTGGCTTCAAGGCTGATCGCCAGACCCTGAATCACGTTGGTGCCGTGGCCGGTTTCTGATGCCTTGGCGATCGAGCGGACCGGGCGATAATTGGTGCCCGTATAATATTCGGTAATCCACACAATCAGGCCCGTCACGACGAGGCCCAGCAGCGCGCAATAGAAGAGCGTGCGGCCAGTAAAGCCACCCGTGCCGTCAACATTGGCACCAATCACCGTCTCCATACCGCCCAGGGAATAGCCAATGGCCCACCAGATGGCGCCAACCGACAAAATGGCGGTGACAAGGAAGCCCTTGTACATCGCGCCCATGATGTTGTTGGATCCGCCGAGGCGGACGAAATAGGTGCCGATGATCGAGGTCAGCACGCACACGCCGCCAATCAGCAGCGGCAGGCTCATCAGCGGCAGAAGCATATCGCCTGCGCCTTTAACAAGCAGTGCGATGAGCACCATCGTTGCGCCCACAGTTACGACATAGGTTTCAAACAAGTCAGCGGCCATGCCTGCGCAGTCGCCGACATTATCGCCCACATTGTCCGCAATCACGGCCGGGTTGCGAGGATCATCTTCCGGAATGCCAGCTTCAACCTTGCCAACCAAGTCGGCGCCCACGTCTGCGGCTTTGGTGAAGATCCCACCGCCCAAACGTGCGAAGATCGAAATCAGCGAGGCGCCAAAGGCCAACGCGACGAGCGCATCGACAACAACGCGATCATCGGGCGCATGGCCTGCCATGAAGACGAGGTAGTAGAAGAACACTGCAATCGCGAGCAGAGCAAGGCCAGCGACCAGCAGGCCCGTAATTGCGCCTGCGCGGAACGCCATTGTCAAGCCCGCTTGCAGCCCCGTTTGCGCGGCGGCCGCCGTGCGCACGTTTGAGCGGACCGAGATGTTCATCCCGATATAGCCGGCCACGCCCGACAGCACGGCCCCGATGAGGAAGCCTGCGGCCGAAACAGCACCGAGAAAATAGAAAACGAGTGCAGCCACAACCACGCCAACCATGGCAATGGTGCGGTATTGGCGACCCAGATAGGCTTGTGCGCCTTCCTGAATAGCCCCTGCAATTTCTTGCATTTTTTCATTGCCGGCAGAAGCGCCGAGGACTTGCCGGCTCGTGACGAAACCGTACACGATGGCCAGCAGACCAAAAGCAATTGCCAATTGAACAATCATCAGGGTTATCCCCCTTCCCATACTGGTTCAACGACCCGGCCTGACCTTTGTGTAAGATCATGTGCGCGGGACCGCGGCAGGGTATGCAGGGTGATTCGGGGGTTGGCAAGCCCAGTCCAGGCTATCCCTGATGAAGCCAACCCAATTGCGAAGGAAGCGGAACGTGCCCTGCACGATCAGTCAGGTGCAGGCCCGGTGCTGCAACCAATTGGCCAATACGCTGTGGCTGGCCTGGCAAATCGCGCAAGGGCAGGGCCGAGGTGAAGAGCAGCGCATAATCATCCCCCGCTGTTGCCGCGCGAAGACGCGCAGCACGATCATCCCCCAAGCGCAAAGCGGCTTTGGATAAAGGTATCGCCTCCAGATCAATGGCAACCCCCACGCCGCTGGCGTTGGCCAGTCGCAGGGCATCAATCAGCAGCCCGTCTGACACATCCATCATCGCGGAAACTTGGTTTGCCAAGGCGCAACCCATCTCGATCAAGGGACGCGGACGGCGATAGGCCGTGACCAATTCGGCGGGTCCGCTCATTTGCCCAGAGGCAATTGCAAGCCCCAGCCCTGCATCGCCAATGACACCCGCCACATATAAGGCATCGCCAACCGCGCCGCCGGCGCGCGACGGCACATGGCCTGTTGCCCGGCCAATCGCCGTCAGTCCAAAGCTGCGTGGCGCGCCTTTGGGCATGGCGACAGTATCGCCACCCAATAGCGGCACGTTCATGTGCAACAAGGCTTCGTGCAGGCCGCGAACAAAAGCCGCGTTCCAATCAGGATCGTCGGTCAGGCCAGTTCCCGTCAGCACACCAATGGGCACCGCACCTTTGGCCGCAAGGTCAGACAAATTTACGGCCACCAGCTTCCACGCCACATCAGCTGGCGGGTCATTGGGCAGAAAATGCACGCCTTCAACAATCATGTCATGCGTCAGCACCAAATCGCCCAGCACGGCGGCATCATCCATCAGCCCACGGGCTGCGGGATGCGTGGCAATGCCCCGCAAAGCGTCGAGCAAATCGGTCTCCAACGTCATGGCTTAGGCTTTGATTCCATTTTTTCGCATTGGCGGGGCGCATCCCCTTGGTCTAGGGGAGACGCATAGAGACAAAAGAGAGGATATGAAATGGCCGCGCGCAAGGCGATTTTTGTAACAGGGGGCGCATCCGGCATTGGTCGTGCCGTTGCCATCCACTTTGCCAATAAGGGCTGGTTTGTCGGGCTTGCCGATATTGACCGCAAGGGCATGGAAGCCACGGCCGCGCAACTGCCCCAAGGCCAAAGCGCGCTGTATGATCTTGATGTGCGGGATGCTGCGCAATGGAAGGCGGCGCTGGAAGGCTTTTGGAAAGCGTCGGGTGGTCGGTTGGATGTCATGTTCAACAATGCCGGCATTGGCCGCGGCGGGCCTTTTGAACAGGTCACCCCTGATGAGCATGATTTGATGCTCGATGTAAATTTGAAGGGCGTCGTCCGTGGGGCAGAAGCGGCTTACCCATATCTTGTTCAAACGCCGGGGTCGTGCTTGCTCAATACATGTTCGGCGGCTGGCCTTTATGGCGCGGGCGGCCTGGCCGTTTATGCCGCGACCAAATTTGGCGTCCGTGGCCTCACCGAGGCGTTGGATATTGAATGGGCACCCCAGGGCATTCGTGTCCGCAGTTTGATGCCCAGCTTTATTGACACGCCCATTTTGGACAGCATCTCATCTGGCTCCAACCGCCCGCCGCGCGAGCGTCTGCAAGAAGCCGGATTTGAAATTTCGCCCGTTGCGATGGTCGCCGAAGCGGCATGGCAGGCCGTGGAAGGCAAGAAGGTCCATACGCTGGTTGGAAAGACGGCGCGTCAATTGGCCATGCTGGCGCGCTTTGCCCCTGGCCTGATCCGCAATCGTTCCAAGCGCCTGCACGATACGGCGGACTAAAGAAATCAGCTTAGGCCGCTGCTCAATAAGTCATTGGCAGCAGCGGCCACAGCGACCAGATCAGCGGCTTCGTCCATCACGCCAAAGCGCAGGCCGAGAAAGACGTTCATTCCCATGATGGCCCAAGCATGGGCTTCTTGTGGGGGCACGCGCAATTCCCCTTTGGCATAAGCAGCATTTAGCCGTTCCAAAATGCGGGCGGCAGTTGAGGAATAATGCGTGCGCCAATCCTCGGGTGCCACAAATTCCGCTTCATCAATGATGCGGTAAATTTCCTTATGTTCCCGCGCAAACTTCAAAAAAGCCAGCAGAGCGACGCCTTCAGCGTCAACAGCCGAACCCTTGTGTTGCGATAGGGCCGGCGCAACTTGGGTGCGTACTCGGCCACTCATATCAGCCACAAGTGCCTTAAACAGAGCCTCTTTCGATTCAAAATAGGTGTAAAAACTTCCCAGGGCGACACCTGCGCGAATGGTGATTGAGACAATCGAGCTTTCATGAAAGCCCTTTTCCCCAAATTCCGCTGCCGCTGCGTCGAGTATGGCGCGCTGTGTTCGGCGGCCCCGCTCGGTGCGCGGCGCACGCTGGCCAATTGGCGCGCGGGCTGGGGTCATCCTTAGTCTCCTTGGCGGCATCTGGTGTTGCCTTCTTGCCACCCTTAGGCGGCAAGCCGCTTCCCCTCAATAAACAAAAGTTGAAAGTTGGTTCAACTTTTATATAACAAGCCATGGATCACCGCCAAATTGTGCCACAGGGGCGCGCAGGGCGGGGACTTGAAAGGGAGAGATTTTATGCGAACCGCAGCTCTGCTTGCCCGCACATCATGCATCGCCAGTGCCTTTTTCGCTGTAACAGCCGTGCCGGCTGTGGCGCAGGAAACCGCGCTTGCCGCGACAGCAAGTGATGATGTGATTGTTGTCACGGCCCGCCGGCGTGAAGAAAATCTGCTGGATGTGCCTGTCGCGATTACCGCTATTTCTGGCGATCAATTGGCGCGCACGGGCGCGATCGATATTACGTCCATTGCGGATCAGGCGCCGAACGTGACGCTGGAAGCAAGCCGCGCGACCAACTCAACCCTGACGGCCTTTATCCGCGGCGTTGGTCAGCAAGATCCTGTGTCGGGCTTTGAGCAAGGCGTCGGCATTTATCTGGATGACGTATATCTCAACCGCCCGCAGGCCGCCGTTCTCGATATTTATGATGTGGAGCGGATCGAAGTGCTGCGTGGCCCGCAAGGCACGCTTTATGGCCGCAACACCGTCGGCGGCGCCGTGAAATATGTGACCCGCCGTCTGGATGATACTGCGCATGTCAATTTGCGGGGAACGCTGGGCACCTATCGCCAGACGGATGGAATTGTGTCTGCCAGCACGCCGATTGGCGATGGCACCGTGCGCATTGGTGGGTCGCTGGCGCGCTTGTCGCGCGGCGGCTTTGGTAAAAACCTCACCACGGGCCGCGAAAATTACAACAAAGATATTTGGGCGGGCCGTGGCACGCTTGAAATTCACAAAGATGGCTTCTTCGCGCGCGTCTCGGGAGATTACACGCGCGATCGCTCGAATGAGCGGGGCGGCCATCGCCTGATCCCCAGCCTGCAAACCAACACGCCGATGCTGGCCAATGTCTATGACTCGCAGGGCGGTTTGGTTTCGCCCAAACAAAATGTGAAGGCATGGGGTGTCTCGCTGTTTATGGAAGGCGAGCTCAATGACATGTTGAAGCTGCGCTCAATTACATCGCACCGCAAGGATGACTCAGCATCGCCAATTGATTTTGATGCGCTGCCCGCTGCCGATGTCGATGTGCCGGGCTTTTATGCCAACAAGCAAACCAGCCAAGAAGTTCAGCTGCTCATTGATGCAGGCCGCTTGAATGGCTTGATCGGCGCTTATTATCTTGATGCCTCGGCGCTCACGCAATTTGATGTGCGCTTGTTCACCACATTAAATGGCCTCACAGCCTATACCAGCGCTGATATTGGGACAAAGACGGCTGCAGGATTTGCGGACTTCACTTATGATCTTAGCGATCAGCTGAGCTTGTCCGTTGGTGGCCGCTACACATGGGATAAGCGTACGGCAAACATCTTGCGCCAAAATTATCTCGGTGGGGGTTCGCCAGTCTTTGGCGGTGCCGGTACTGCCTTTGGCGCGCCGGGCACCAAATTTGCGGGCGATGCTGTGTTCAAAAAGTTCACGCCGCGCGCCTCGTTGACCTATAAGCCGAGTGCCGATCAAACGGCGTATATCTCTTTCTCGCAAGGCTTTAAGGGCGGCGGGTTCGATCCGCGCGGGGCAGGCGTCAACGCCCCAGATTTGGATAAAAATGGCAGCCTGTCTGATGCTGAAGTTTCGGCCTTTCTGAGCTTCAAGCCGGAAAAGGTGAACTCCTATGAGATCGGCTATAAAGCCGCGATGCTTGATCGGCGCCTGACATTGGCGCTGGCCGCATTCCGCATGGATTATACGGATGTGCAAATTCCGGGCTCGGTGGCGTGCACGGTATCGGGTCTGCCCAGCTTCTGCGGCGTTGTCTCTAATGCCGGTAAGGCGCGGATGCAGGGGATTGAAGCTGAAGGCCGCTTCCGCACAGGCGGGCTGACGCTGTCTGGCTCGCTTGGCTATATTGATGCGAAATATCGTGAGTATATCACCAATATCGCCAGCAAGCCGACGGATGTCGCCGCGTATCGCAAGGTGCAAAACACCCCGGCTTGGACGGGCAATGTGCAGGCCAGCTACACGGCTCCGGCGGGTGATGGCGCGCTGACCACAACGCTGGGTATGTCGTGGAAAAGCACAACCTATCAGTTCGAAATTCCGAACCCCTATCTGGATCAACCAGGCTATCAACTGGTCGATGCCTCGCTGGTCTATGCAGCGCCTGACAAGCGCTGGACGATTGGCCTGTTCGGCAAAAACCTGTTCGACAAGCACTATAAAACGTCAGGCTATACCTTCATGGCAGCTAACCCCACGACGGGCGCGCTGCTGACCAATCCTGCGGGTCTGTTAATCCCCGCTTTGGGGAAAGAAGGCACGCTGACCGCCTTTTACGGCAATCCGCGTCAAGTCTTCCTGACGGGCACGCTCAGCTTCTAAGCGCGCTTTCCACATCTCCTCCCCGGGCCGGGCAAGTTCGCTTGTCCGGCCCATAATTTTGGGGCGCGGCGATTTACAGCGTCAAAACAATCTTGCCGATATGGTTGCCCGCTTCCATCCGCGCATGAGCCGCCGCCGCATCAGCCAGCGCAAAGCTCTGGTCCATCACCGGACGCAACTTGCCCTCCGCCACAAATGGCCAAACATGCGCGAGCAATTCTTGGGTGACTTGCGTTTTAAAGCTCACAGGGCGCGCGCGCAGCGTTGAGCCCGTCATCATCAACCGGCGCACCATCAATGCAGCAATGTTGATTTCCGCGGTCATGCCCCGCTGAACGGCAATGGTCACGTGGCGACCATCTTCCCGCAAGCAGGCAAGGTTGCGCGGCACATAATCGCCGCCCACCATATCCAGAATGAGGTGCACGCCTTCGCCCTGCGTCGCTGACTTTACGGCCTCGACAAAATCCACTTGCGCATAGTTGATGGCATGGTCTGCCCCCAGCGATGTGGCGGCGGCGCATTTATCATCCGACCCGCATGTCACAATTACGGTCAGCCCAAAGAGCTTGCACAAGGTGATCGCCATCGTCCCAATACCGCTCGTGCCGCCATGGACCAAAATCGTTTCGCCTTCGCGCGCAAAGCCGCGCTCAAATACATTGGTCCAGACCGTATAGAGTGTTTCGGGCAGGGCTGCGGCTTCGATCATTGATAAACTGTCTGGCACGAGCAGGCATTGGCCCACAGGGGCGACACAATATTCGGCATAGCCGCCGCCGGCGACCAGCGCGCAGACCTTTTGCCCGATCCAATTGGCATCCACACCTTGCCCAGCGGCGACAATTTCGCCGGCCACTTCAAGGCCGGGAATGGTGGGCGCGCCAGCGGGCGGCGGATACATGCCGCGTCGCTGCAAAACATCGGGTCGGTTAACACCGGCTGCAGCCACTTTGATCAACACCTCATTCGGCCCCGCTTGCGGCACGGGGCGCGTAACAGCTTGCAAGACATCTGGCCCGCCAGCGGCCTCGGGGTCGATGCAGGTCATGGTCGCAGGCAGCATGTTGTGTCTCCTCATTTTTGGCACTTTTAGGAGGGAAATTGCCAGCCGGTCAACGAAGCGCGGTGGATACCATCTTTATTGCCTAATTGTCGTGGCTTGACTCCAAACTTGTTTCGCAGGACGCTGGACAAATGGATCTGGACGACCTCTTTGCCAAAAATCCCACCGACCCATTGGTTCTCCTGACGCGTCAGGATCTTGACCCATTTTCAGTGGAAGAGCTGGAGGCGCGACAGGCCATTTTAGAGTCGGAAATTGCACGAATTCAGGAAAAACTGAAAAGTGCCGTTCACGTTCGGGCAAGTGCGGATGCCCTATTCCGCAAATGAGGCGGGGGCCGGGCTTGATAACCAGCCTTAGGCACCCGACATGGGGGTATAGAAGGAGCGTTTGAATGCCGTCTTTTGCCCGTGAACTGGAAGCGACCCTGCACAATGCCCTGGGGGCAGCGGCAAGCCGCAAGCATGAATATGCAACGCTAGAGCATCTGCTTTTGGCGCTGATTGACGATGAACATGCGTCCAAAGTCATGATTGCTTGTGGCGTGGATACGGGTGATCTGAAAGATACAGTCACGCACTACCTGGACACAGAGCTGGAATCGCTGCGACTGGAGGGAGAGTCTGATCCGTCGCCCACCAGCGGGTTTCAGCGCGTGGTGCAGCGCGCCATCCTCCACGTTCAATCTTCGGGCCGAGATGAAGTGACAGGGGCCAATGTGCTGGTCGCTTTGTTTTCGGAACGTGAAAGCTATGCCGTCTATTTCCTTCAGCAACAGGATATGAGCCGCCTCGATGCCGTCAGCTATATCAGCCACGGCGTGGGCAAGGCAGGTGAGACGAGCGAGGAGAAAAAGCCCGAAGGCGCGGAAGATCGCGACGAGAAGAAGCAATCGGGCGAGGCCAAGACCAAGCAGGAATCGGCGCTGAAGCAATTTTGTGTCGACCTGAATGAGAAGGCCAAGATCGGTAAGGTCGACCCTCTGATTGGCCGTGGGCCAGAGGTGGATCGTACCGTCCAGATTCTCTGCCGTCGGTCAAAGAACAACCCGCTTTATGTGGGTGAGCCGGGTGTTGGCAAAACTGCCATTGCCGAAGGGCTGGCGCGCAAAATTATCGAAGGCGATGTGCCTGATGTGCTGAAGGAAGCCGTCATCTACTCGCTTGATATGGGCGCTCTCTTGGCAGGCACACGCTATCGCGGTGATTTTGAAGAGCGCTTGAAGGCGGTGGTGAATGAGCTGGAAAAGCTGCCTCACGCCATTCTCTTCATTGATGAAATTCACACAGTGATTGGCGCAGGCGCAACTTCTGGCGGGGCGATGGATGCGTCGAACCTGCTCAAGCCCGCTTTGTCGGGCGGCGTCATCCGCTGCATTGGCTCAACGACCTATAAGGAATTCCGCAATCACTTTGAGAAGGATCGCGCGCTGCTGCGGCGCTTCCAGAAGATTGATGTGAATGAGCCAAGCATCGAGGATACGATCAAGATCCTCGCTGGCTTGCGCTCGGCCTTTGAAGAGCATCACAAGGTAAAATATACGCCAGAGGCGATTAAATCGGCGGTCGAATTGTCGGCGCGCTACATCAACGATCGTAAATTGCCCGATAAGGCAATTGATGTGATTGACGAGGTGGGGGCGATGCAAATGCTCGTTGCGCCCAATCGCCGAAAGAAGACGATCACCGCGAAAGAAATTGAACAGGTGATTGCGACAATGGCGCGCATCCCACCCAAATCTGTCTCCAGCGATGATAAGAAAACGCTGGAAACGCTTGAGCCTGATTTGAAGCGCGTTGTCTTTGGGCAGGATACGGCAATTGAAGTGCTGTCGAGCGCCATCAAGCTCAGCCGCGCGGGCTTGCGTGATCCCGATAAGCCAATTGGCAATTATCTCTTCTCGGGCCCCACGGGCGTTGGGAAGACCGAAGTTGCGCGTCAATTGGCGAGCCTCTTGGGCATTCCCCTCCAGCGTTTCGATATGTCAGAATATATGGAGCGCCACTCCGTCAGCCGGTTGATCGGGGCGCCTCCGGGCTATGTGGGCTATGATCAGGGCGGGTTGTTGACCGATGCTGTCGACCAGCAGCCCCATTCGGTGCTGTTGCTGGATGAGATTGAAAAGGCGCACCCAGACCTGTTCAACATCTTGTTGCAGGTGATGGATAATGGTCGCCTCACTGATCATCACGGCAAGACAGTCGATTTCCGCAATGTCATCCTGATTATGACGACCAATGCGGGCGCTTCAGATATGGCGCGGGAAGGCATTGGCTTTGGCAATATCAGCCGGGAAGATGCGGGGGATGAGGCCGTGAAGAAAATGTTCACGCCAGAATTCCGCAACCGGCTCGATGCGATTGTGCCCTTTGGCTATCTGCCCCCGCAGGTCGTATCGCGTGTCGTTGATAAATTCATTTTGCAGCTGGAACTCCAGCTGGCGGATCGCGATGTCCATATCAAGCTGGATAAAGACGCGAAGGATTGGCTCACCGAGCGCGGCTATGACAAGCTCTATGGCGCGCGTCCGATGGGCCGTTTGATCCAAGAAAAGATCAAGCAGCCGCTGGCGGAAGAATTGCTGTTCGGCAAGCTGGTCAATGGCGGCGAGGTGAGCGTCCGCCTGAAGGATAATGCGCTGGCGTTTGAAATTGTCCCCGCTGCCCCCAAAAAGGGCAAGAAGGGTGGCAAAGCTGGTGCAGCTGCCAAGGCTTGATCGAGAACATCCTCCCCTCCTCCCGCGCGCGGGAGGGGCCGGGGGCGGGCCTGCTCCCACAGCGCAGCCGGAGTGTGCCTGATGCCTGATGATCTCAAAGCCCGCGCCATTGCGCTCTATGATCAGTTTACGCACGTGCATCATAATCGCCGTGCGTTTATGCGGGACTTGGCGGCGCTTGCTGGAGGCGCTGTCGCTGCGGAAGCTTTGCTGGCGGCCATAGCGCCCAATGCGTTACAGGCGGCACAGGTGGCCTCAGATGATCCGCGGCTAAAAACCCAAATTGTTGCGTTACCCGCGGCTGATGGCCGTTCGGTGCAAGGCTATCTCGCCATCGCTGCAAAGGGCGCGCGACGACGCGGTGTCGTTATGGTCGTGCATGAAAATCGCGGCCTCAATGATCATATTCGAGATGTAGCGCGGCGGCTGGCTCTTGCCGGCTATATTGCCTTTGCGCCTGATTTCTTGACCAGTGCAGGTGGGACACCTGCCAATGAAGATGAAGCGCGCAGCCTGATTGGAAAATTAGACCTGGCGGCAACCATTGCAGATGGCACAGCCGCCATTCGTGCCCTGAAATCCTATCCCGGCAGCAATGGCCATGTGAGCCTTGTGGGTTTTTGCTGGGGCGGGGCAATGGTCAATCGCTTGGCGGTCGCAGCCGGGCCTGACCTTGCAGCCGGCTCGGCCTTTTATGGGCCAACGCCTGATCCTGCTCTAGCTTCGCAAGTCAGGGCGCGGCTTCAGCTGCATTATGCGGGCAATGATCCGCGCGTAAATGGCACGGCAGATTCTTGGGTCGCGGCGCTCAAGGCAGCTGGGGTGTCCGTTTCGCGCTTTGATTATCCGGGGACGGAGCATGCCTTCCATAATGATACGGCGGTCGCGCGCTATAATGCGGCGGCCGCCCATTTGGCATGGCAGCGGACGTTAGATTTGTTTGCCCAAAGCTTGCGTTAGGCACATAAAAAAGGCCCGAGGCAGCGCCCCGGGCCTTCTTATTATCTATGATCCAAATCTCAGTCGCGCTGGCCCATGAAGCTCAGCAGGAACTGGAACATGTTCACAAAATCGAGATAGAGCGACAACGCGCCCATGATCGCCGTCTTACCGACCATTTCCGAGCCAGCGACATAGGCATACATCGATTTGATGCGCTGCGTGTCATAGGCCGTCAGGCCGGCAAAGAGCAGCACGCCAATAAAGCTGATCACCAGCTGCATCGTGCCCGATTGCATGAAGATGTTGATGATGGATGCGACCAACAGGCCAACAACACCCATGATCAGGAAGGTGCCAAAGCCCGACAAATCCTTCTTCGTGGTGTAGCCCCACAGGCTCAGACCCGCAAAGGCGGCGGCCGTTGCAAAGAAGGTCTGGGCAATTGAGGTGCCGGTGTAGACGAGGAAGATCGTCGACATCGACAGGCCCATAGCTGTCGCAAAGCCCCAAAAGCTGGCTTGCAGACCAAAGGTGGACATGCGGTTCAACCCGAAATTCATCACCATGATGAAGGCCAAGGGCGAAAGCACAATCAGCCACTTCATCAGCCCCGGCCCAAACATAATGCTCTGCGCCATGCCCGATGCGGCAAAGAGCAGGGCCACAATGCCCGTAAGCAGGACGCCCGACGTCATATAGTTATACACGGACAGCATGTAGGACCGCAGACCCGCATCATAAGCAGCGCTGCGCGTGCCGACCGAGATCGTCGCGCCATCTGCTAGGCGGGGATCAGACCAGTTCGCCATCGTAAGACACTCCAAGTTATTCGGCGGAATAGCCGTATGGTGTAAATATCGGTATATTCCCGGCTGAATTCAAGCGAAACACGACAGGCGCTGTGCCAAATCATGCCGGATGTGAAATATTGCCCTTTGCTTGTGCGGTATTGGCTGTAAGCTCCCATAAATTCAGGATGAAAAGGGGGGCGCATGGCCGCCAAAGTCTATCGCATCTACGTGCTGGCCTTGTTGATGGTGATTTACGCCTTCAATTTTTTGGATCGGCAGGTCGTCACCATCATCGCGCCCTATCTTAAGGCTGATATGGGCGTGTCGGATGCGCAGATTGGGCTGTTGTTTGGCACGGCCTTTGCGCTCTTTTATGCGGTCTTTGGCTTGCCGCTGGCCAAATTGGCAGATGGTTGGAACCGCGTGCGCACCATTTCCATTGGGCTTGGCTTTTGGTCGATGATGACCGCGCTTTCGGGCTTTACGTCCAGCTTTGGGCAGTTGGGCTCTGCGCGCATTGGCGTCGGCGTGGGAGAGGCCAGTGCTTCGCCCGCGTCTTATTCGCTATTGCAAGATTATTTTCCCAAATCGGTCCGGGCAACTGTTCTCGCCCTCTATTCGGCGGGCATTTATATTGGCAGCGGCGCCTCGCTCATTTTTGGCGGCGAAGTGATTAAATATTGGGAAGCGCATTATACGCCAGAAACTGCTCCGTTGGGGCTGGCAGGCTGGCAGGCAACCTATCTTGCTTTTGGCATCCCCGGCATCGTTCTTGCGATCTTGATGTGGTTCACCGTGCGAGAACCTGTGCGGGGCGCAATTGATGGCATGCCGACACCTGGCCTACCCAATCCGCTGCGCGCTGTGATGGCAGAATTTGCCGCGATGCTGCCGCCATGGAATTGGCGGGGCTTTGCGCGCATGGCACCGGGCCGTCGCACTTTGCTCGGCAATATTGGTTTGTTTGCCGCACTTGTCATCGGCGCGATCGCGGTCATCCATTTTACCGATGGTCTGCTCGCACCGGCCAAGCGCGCTGTTGTTGGGCACATGGGCAGTTTCCCGATTACGACGAACATGGTGCAATGGGCTGCGTTGGCGGTAGGCATTTATTGCGTGGGCAGCTGGGTGCAAACCATCCGCCTGCGCGATCCTGTCAGTTACACGCTGATTGCCAATCCGGGCTTTATTGGCCTTACAATTGCTGGCGGGCTGATGTCCTATATCAGCTATGGCCTGTCGCCCTTTATCTTCCTTTATGCCAAGCAGAGCTTTGGCGTGGGGGCAGAAAGCGGCCTGACCTTGGGCTTGATTACAGCCGTTGGTGGCGGGCTTGGGGCCAGCTTTGGTGGCATTTTTGGGGATTGGCTGCGCAGATATCACGCGGGCGGGCGCGTGCTGGTTATGATCATTGCCGCCCTTGGCTCAACAGTTACCATTTACGCCAGCTATACGGTCACCAGCCTCTCTGGCTTTTACGCCTTTGCAGGCCTCAACATGTTTCTGCACATCATGTGGCTGGGCCCGTGCGCCGCATCGGTCCAAGATCTTGTCTTGCCGCGCATGCGGGGCACGGCAACAGCCGTGTTCTTTTTAGGCACAACTATTCTTGGGCTGGGGCTTGGCCCCTATCTGGTCGGGCTGGTCAGCGATGTGACGGGCAATTTGCGCTACGCGTTGATGGGGACGCTCGCCGTTATGCCGATCATCCTCATCGCCATGGCCGTTGCGTTGCGCCGCGTGCCAGGCTTGGAGGCAAGCCTTGTGGATCGAGCGCGGGCAGCGGGAGAACCCGTTTAACCTTTAACGCGCGCGCAGCACACCACAGAGAAGTCGCTTGCCGCTCTTGCCCGACGGATCCGTCATTTCGTCATCCGGGTCGGCATGAATAACAATGGCGGCCCCATCCGCGTCGAGCAGCGCGGTGGCGCCGCCCGTGATGCTGCCTGCACCCAGCCATGTTTTCAGCCGCGCTTTGCCTGATGCATCGGCGCGCAAATTGGGGGCATCGCCCGCATGCGTGCCTTGTGGGTTCTTGCGGCCATGCTGATGCCCGCTGGGGTTCCAATGCGGGCCCGCTGAGGCAAAATCTGGTGCAGTGCAGGTGCCCACCGCATGCACATGAAAGCCATGGTCGCCCGGTGTCAGGCCCTTGGCTGTAACCTCAATCCAAAGTCCATCGGCTGATTGGGTGATGATGGCGCGACCTGCAGCCTTGCCATTTGCATCAGCAAGGTCCGCAATCGCCCCTGAATGGTGCATCGGCGCGTGGATTGCGCCAACACAGCCCGCAAGGCTCATGGGCAACAGGGCGGCAGTGCAAATCAATCGGCGCATATCGAGCATCCTCATTGGGCGAGTTAACGCGAATATCATTGTCCTGATTTTACCAAAGCTCAAGACAGTCTATGGCCTATATGCATAAGCCAGGCGTGATCGGCGCAAAGAGGTGAATATGGCAATTCTTGTTACGGGCGTGGCAGGTTTTATCGGGGCGCATGTCGCGCGCCAGCTGCTGGCGCGTGGCACGCCTGTTGTGGGCATTGATAATCTCAACGACTATTATGATGTCCAACTCAAGCGGGATCGGCTCAACGATATCGCGCACCCCAATTTCACTTTTCATCAGGTAGATTTTGCCGATGCGGCTGCTCTGGATGCGGCATTACAGGGCGTCGAGATTGACGTCATCGTCCATCTCGGTGCGCAAGCCGGGGTGCGCTATTCGCTGGTGAACCCTCGGGCTTATGTCCAATCCAATTTGGCGGGGCATCTCAACCTGTTAGAGCTGGCACGCAGCCGCGCCGTTTCGCACATGATCTATGCGTCCTCGTCATCGGTCTATGGCAATGCCAAGAGCTTACCCTTGCGCGTATCTGATCGGGTTGATCATCCCATTTCGCTTTATGCGGCCACCAAAAAGGCCGATGAGTTGATGAGCGAAACCTACGCGCATTTGTTTCGCATCCCTCTGACAGGCGTGCGCTTTTTCACAGTTTATGGCCGCTGGGGGCGTCCCGATATGGCGATCTGGATGTTTGCCGAAAAACTGTTGTCTGGCCAGCCCATCACAGTGTTCAACCAAGGCCAAATGCGGCGTGACTTCACGCATATTAACGACATCGTGGCGGGGGTTCTGGCCGCGATTGATCGGCCCGTCATCGATGATGGTTTGGAAAAGCCCGGCGGCAGCATTGCGCCCCACCGGATCTTCAATATGGGCAACCACCGCGCCGAAGATTTAGGCCGCGTCATCCAGTTGATGGAAGCCGCCTGTGGTCGACAGGCCGTGATTGAGTATCAGCCGCTCCAGCCCGGCGATGTGCTTGAAACCTTTGCCGATATTGGCGCAACCACTGCGGCTCTGGGGTATCAGCCCACAACGCCAATTGATCAGGGCATTCCTGATTTTGTTGACTGGTTCCGCACCTATCGCGGGCTGTAAGCGCCGCTTAGGGGCGTCCAATTGAGCTGTAGGTAAAGCCTTGGCGACGGACATCGTCGGGCTGATAGACGTTGCGCAGATCCACCAATACGGGCCTGTTCATCAGGCTCGCAACGCGGGCCAAATCCAGCGCGCGGAAGGCATCCCATTCGGTGACCAGTGCCAGCGCGTCTGCGCCTTCGGCCACTGCATAGGGGTCAGCACGAAAATCAACATCAGGCATTAACGGCTTGGCAGCGTCCATCCCTTCCGGATCATAAGCGACCACGTTGACGCCCGCGTCTTGCAACGCCTGTACAATCGCAATGGATGGTGCGTCGCGCATATCATCGGTGTTGGGCTTAAACGTTACACCCAATAGCCCCACTGTTTTGCCGCGCGCATCACCGCCCATAGCTTGCAATATCTTACGGCCCATGGCGCGTTTGCGGCTGTCATTCACTTGCACCACGGCTTCAACGATGCGGCAAGGCACATCATTATCTTCCGCCGTTTTCAGCAAGGCGAGCGTATCCTTGGGGAAGCAAGACCCACCATAGCCCGGGCCAGCATGTAAGAACTTGCCACCAATCCGGTTGTCGAGGCCAATGCCGCGGGCAACGTCTTGCACATCTGCACCCACCACTTCGCACAGATCAGCCATTTCATTGATAAAGGTGATCTTGGTCGCCAAAAATGCATTCGCTGCATATTTGATCAACTCAGCAGTGCGGCGTGCCGTAAACAGCAGCGGCGCTTGGTTGAGGTAAAGCGGGCGATAAATATCCTGCATCACGCTGCGCGCGCGCGCATCATCGGTGCCAATGACAATGCGGTCAGGCCGCTTAAAGTCGTTAATCGCCGCCCCTTCGCGCAAAAATTCGGGGTTAGATACCACAGCGACATCGGCGTTGGGGGCTGCCTCGCGCAAAATCCGCTCGACCTCATCGCCCGTGCCAACGGGCACAGTAGATTTGGTGACGACAACCAACGGGCCCGTCATCGCGGATGCAATGTCGCGTGTGGCTTGATAGACATAGCTGAGGTCGGCATGCCCGTCCCCGCGGCGCGAGGGCGTTCCAACGGCAATGAACACCGCATCGGCCCCAGCCACACCGGCTTTCAGATCGGTGGTGAATGAAAGCCGGCCAGCCTTCACATTGGCGGCGACCAGATCAGCAAGGCCGGGCTCATATATCGGCATGATGCCAGCCAGCAGCGCATCAATTTTGCGTTGGTCCAAATCAACGCAAACAACATCATGGCCAAAATCTGCAAAGCAGGTTCCCGACACCAGGCCCACATAGCCTGCGCCAATCATTGTAATCTTCATGCACTCACCCAGCTTATTCCCATTGGGAGGAAGGATCGTTTAGCCCGTGTCGTCGGGCGGGACAATGCGCACCGACAAAACAAAGGGGGCCAGTCTTTTGACTGACCCCCAAAGTCTAAAACCAAATGGTTTCAGTTGGCTTACTGGCCAGAACCCGGACCGTAGGTGATTTCCACGCGACGGTTCTGAAGTTCACGCACGCCATCCGCGGTGTCAACGCGCGGTGCGCTTTCGCCAAAGGCCTTGGTCGAGATGACGCCCGACGGAATGCCCTTGCCTTCCAGATAGGTGCGGACAGAGGTGTTGCGACGTTCCGACAGACCCAGATTATATTTGGGCGTGCCCGATTTGTCGGCGTGACCCGCCAGCATCACCTGTGCGCTGCCGCAATCGGCATAAGAGGTGACGGCATTGTCGAGGATCGACGCTGCTTCTGCCGTGACGTCCGACTTATCCCAGTCGAAGAACACAATGTACGGCCCCGGGCTGCACACCTTCTGAACCACCGGCGGCGGAGGAGGTGGCGGCGGAGGAGGGGGCGGTGGTGGCGGGGGCGGCGGCGGAGCCGCTTCTTCACCACCAAAGTTGAAGATCAGGCTGGCCAGCAGCGAGTGCGAGCGGAACCGTGTGTCAGCCGACCGACCAATGCGGTCCACCAGATCAACCTTGGCTTGATTGAAGAAACGATATTTCAGGCCAATGTCGACATTGTGGCTCAGCGGCGTGCGCACGCCAGCCAAAAACTGCCAGGCAAAGCCCGTCTTGGAATCGTTCAAGAAATTCGGGCCGCTGGTGTCGATTGTGTAGGCTGCTGCTGTGCGGGCAATACCCGCGCCACCACCAACAAAGCCGTTAAGGCCTTTGTCGTCGCCAAAGTCGAGCAAGCCATTCATCATGAAGCTCAGGTTGCTGGCACGGCCAGTTGCGTCGACAAAACTGCCAGCCGGTGTGGCCGTGGCGCCTGCGCCAGCTGGTGTCGTCAGCTGCGACGCCCACTGATCCAAGTTGGCGCGCTTATAGCCAACTTCAGCTTCCAGACGGAAACCGCCAAAATCATAGCCGACCAAACCGTCGACATCCCATGCCTTGTGCAAATCAGCTTTGGCTTTGGCCTTCAGGCCCGCCAAGTCAAAACTCTGATCTTCCACAATCGAGGCACCGCCTTCGACACCCACATACCAAGCCTTGTCGCGCGCGACAGCGGGCGTGGCCAGGACGGTCGAAGCGAGCACCGCTACGAGAGCGAGCTTACGCATTCTTAATCCCCTTTCTTACTTGCTAATTGGGATAGCTCGCAGGCTCTACCCAATGGATTTCTGCCACGCAAGCGAACATTGCCACAAACTGTTGCCCAAAAGTCGCATTCACTTCGGAATGTAAATGCACCATTGTAGTTTGAAATTAATCCATGTGCCGAAAGGGCCGATACGATTGCCGAAATGGTCCGCCGCGCTTGTATATCCGGGTTAGCACCCCCTGTCGCCGAGGTTCAGCCGGCGCCATGCGGAGGTGTGCCGGCAACTTTGGTCTGCGCGCTTATACGATCATGCATATCGCGGATTTTGGCGGCGACTTTATCCGCCATGCCATGTGGGGTGGTTGCCGCTGCTGCACCGCCAGCAGGGCAAGGGCCAGCCGGTGTTTTTGCGCGCGCCCTTTCAGCGTCGCGTCCGATAATTTGCCCGAAACACTGGTCAGCGCCTCTGCCAGCAAATCCTGCTCCAACCGCGCAAAGCCCTCGCTTAAGGATGCTTGCCACAGGGCGGCAAAATCGGGGTGCCGCCGCCGATAGGCATAGGCCGTTTGGCTTGTGATCCCGGCGTGCCGGGCCGAGGCCGCGACATTGGCCGTCATGCCTAAATGATTGAGAAAAATCTTCCGCGCCCGGGCGTCAAATGGGCGCACAGCCCCGCCCGCGGCCTTTGGGGTCGCTGCTGTCATAACATCTCCGCTGAAGGACGTTGGAGCGGCCTTGGGGCCGACTCACACTGCGCCAGTGTTGCAACATGTGCCATATCAGCGTTGCGATGTCAATTAAAAAGTGCCAAATAGGTTAAAAATAGGATTCTGGCATGTTCTTGCGGACCAGCGCATAAGGGGCGCATGGCACAGTTGCTGATCCTCTATGATTCCTTAACGGGCGGGGCCGAGGCGATGGCGCAGGCGGCAGCGCAGGGCGCTCAAAGTGCCGAGCCGGGCCTTCGCGTCCATCTCTGTCGGGCGGCCGATGCGTTGCCCACCGATATATTGGCGGCAGATGGTGTTCTTTTTGCATGTCCTGAAAATTTGGCGGCGATGTCAGGCGTCATGAAGGCCTTTTTTGACCGGGCTTATTATGCGGTGTTGGGCAAGATTGAGGGGCGGCCCTATGCGCTTATGGTCTGCGCCGGGTCGGATGGCGAAAATGCCGCGCGGCAAATGAGCCGGATCGCCACGGGCTGGCGGATGAAGCCCGTGGCAGATCCTTTAATCATCTGCACCCATGCGCAAAGCCCTGAAGAGATTTTGGCTCCCAAGCATTTGCCAGAAAAAGATTTGGCCCCCTGCCGCGCGCTGGGTGCAACGCTGGCAGCGGGCCTTATACTCGGTATTTTTTAGCTGTTCGCTACGGGTTCCGCAGTTTGCAGGTCCAGCGTGGTCGGTGCCTCGGTCTTGCCCGCAGCCAAATGCGGCGTGGCAATTGCGTAAAGCCCCAGGCCCAAAAGTGTCAGCATCGTTGTGATCGTGCCTATTGAGCGGCCTTTGCCAAAGCGGCCGCCGTCCATACCCAGGCCATGGGCAATACGGCCCAAGAAATAGACGCTGCTTACGGCCCAAAGCCAGGTTGGTGCAGGGCTGCCACTATGTGCCAATTCAATCACGCCAATCAGAATTAAAACAAAAGGCGCAGATTCAATATAATTGCTGTGCGCGCGCATACGGCGGATCACCGCTTCATTGCCGCCATCGCCAATCGATACATTCTCGCTGTGGCGGACTTGGCCCACGCGCAGCGCCAGCCAAAAATTCACCACTGCGGCAACGCCAGCAAAGCTCATCGTTACGGGTAAAATCATCTCGCTCATTCCCTATTCTTGGCCCATGGTTGGGCGTAGCTGTCCTGCCACGGGGCGGATGCGCTTGCAACGGCGGTAATTTTGGCTATACGCGCGCCTTCGCCCGATGGCTGGCGGATTCGGCACAAGCTGTATCCCTCTTGTCATTAGGATTTTGTGATCACTCAATTGAATAAGGTGCCGAAATGGCCGTTCCTAAGAGAAAAACCACGCCGTCGCGCCGGAACATGCGTCGCAGCCACCACGCGCTGACCGCGACCACGTTTCAGGAATGCCCGAACTGCGGCGAACTGAAGCTTCCGCACAATCTGTGCCAGGCCTGTGGCCATTACAACGGCCGTGAAGTCGTCGCTGCGGCTGACTGAACCCCGCGCCTGAACCGGGGGAGACTGGCTGGTGGCCGAAGCGCCGCGGATTGCAATTGATGCCATGGGTGGCGATGAAGGGCTGGCAGTCATGCTGGCCGGGGCCGCCCTTGCATCTGCGCAATGGCCCGGTCTCCGCTTTGATTTGGTGGGGGATGCGGCTGCGATCGGTGCTGCGCTTGAGGCGCACCCACAGCTGCGCGCCGTTTCTGATATTGTTGATGCCCCCGAAACCATCGAGGGCAGCGAAAAGCCCAGCCAAGCCATTCGTCGTGCGCGCACGACCAGCATGGGCATCGCCATTGATGCGGTAAAGCAAGGCCGCGCCGGCGCGGCAGTCTCTGCCGGAAATACCGGCGCGCTGATGGCTATGGCCAAGCTTGCCTTGCGCACCATGCCGGGGATTGATCGTCCCGCGCTTGCGGCGCTGCTGCCGAGCCTAGGCGACAATGACTTCGTCATGCTTGATCTGGGCGCGAATACCGAATGCGATGCGCGCAATCTGGTTGAATTTGCGATCATGGGGGCTGCCTATTCGCGCATTGCCTTGGGCATTGCCCAGCCGCGCGTTGCGCTGCTCAACATCGGCACCGAAGATCAAAAGGGCACTGATGAAATCCGCGATGCCGCTGCCATCCTGCGGGATTCGGCACATCTGCCCATGGCGTTCGGCGGCTTTATCGAAGGCGATAAGATTGCGCGTGGCCTAACCGATGTTGTTGTCTGCGATGGCTTTTCTGGCAATATCTCGTTGAAGACGATGGAGGGCACCGCCCGTTTCGTGACCGATCTTCTGCGCCGTGCTTTTACCAGTTCCATCCGGTCGAAATTCGGTTTCCTCATCTCGCGCCCCGCGACAGAGCTGATGCGGCATCATCTTGATCCAGATAATCATAATGGCGCCGTCTTTTTGGGTCTGAATGGCGTTGTTGTAAAAAGCCATGGCAGCGCAAGCCCTAAGGGTGTGGCCAATGCCATTGGCGTGGCCGCCAAGCTCGTCTCGGCCAATATCACTCAGCGCATCACCGAAGATCTGGCCTGCATCAAAGCGGATGATCAACAGGCGGATCATCAGTGACGCTTCATTCAGTCATTTTGGGTACGGGCTCCGCGCTCCCGAAACAGCGTGTCTCCAATGATGATCTCGCCAAGCGGGTTGATACCTCGGATGAGTGGATTGTGGCGCGCACAGGCATTCGCTTCCGCCATATCGCGGGCGAGGGGGAAACTACGGCAACTTTGGCCGCCGCCGCCGCGCGTCAGGCATTAGACGCAGCCGGCATTTCGGCTGACAGCGTTGATCTCATTATTTTGGCAACCGCCACGCCTGATCAAACCTTTCCCGCCAGCGCCACCAAGGTTCAGGCGCTGCTCGGCATTGAGGATTGCGTTGCCTTTGATGTTGCAGCCGTCTGCTCCGGCTTTCTTTATGCCTTGTCCGTTGCGGATTCGATGATCCGCACGGGCGCTGCAAAGCGCGCCATTGTGATTGGCGCTGAAACCTTTAGCCGCATTTTGGATTGGGAAGATCGCACGACCTGCGTTTTATTTGGCGATGGCGCGGGCGCGGTGGTGCTGGAAGGCCGCGACGGCGCGGCGGGTATTCTTGCAACCAAACTCCATGCCGATGGCCGGCATAATGAGCTGCTCTATGTCGATGGTGGGCCCTCCACCACCGGCACTGTCGGCCATGTCCGGATGAAGGGGTCAGAGGTGTTCCGCCACGCCGTCGTCAATTTGGCAACGGTGATGACCGAAGTCCTCAGCACAACGGGGCTGACGGCAGCCGATGTCGATTGGGTTGTTCCGCATCAAGCCAATGCCCGCATCTTGGATGCCACTGCGCGCAAATTGGGCCTCTCGGCGGAGCAGATTGTGGTGACAGTTGATCAACACGCCAACACCTCAGCGGCCTCGGTCCCTCTCGCGCTGGATACCGCTGTGCGCGATGGCCGCATCCAGCGTGGCCAGATCTTGGTGCTTGAGGCGATGGGCGGCGGCTTTACTTGGGGCGCCGCAGTTATCCGCTACTGAGACATCAGGCGCAATTGACCTTCCCTGCCAATTCGATAAGAACGGACCTCCCAACCAGTCAAAGAAGAGGGAGTTGCGTAATGGCGGGAGATGGCACTTTAACCCGAGCCGATCTTGCTGAGTCTCTTCACAGAAATGTGGGCCTATCCAAGGCTGAGTCCTCAAAGCTTGTTGAATCGATCCTGGACCATATGTGTTCAGCCCTATCGCGTGGGGAAAATGTAAAGATTTCCGGCTTCGGAAGCTTTTTGCTGCGCGATAAAGGCGAACGTGTGGGCCGTAATCCGAAAACAGGTGTCGAAGTTCCGATCGCACCGCGCCGGGTGCTGACCTTTAGGGCCAGCAACACCATGCGCGATCGCATCGCAACGGGCGCCTGATCGCCAAGGAGAAGAGGGAATGGCTGATAAGGCACCCGGTGCGTTTCTCACCATCGGAGAGCTTTCTGCCGAACTGGGCGTGCCCCAGCATATCTTGCGCTATTGGGAAACGCGCTTTCCCAAGCTCAAGCCGCTGACGCGCGCGGGCAATCGTCGTTATTATCGGCCGGAAGATGTGGCGTTGGTGCGCCGCATCCACCAGCTGCTTGATGTCGAAGGCTATACCGTTAAGGGTGTGCAAAAGCTGCTCTCCGCCAAAACGTCGGCGGCCGAGCAAGCACCTGTGGCAGAGCCAGCCATTCCCATTCCGGCGCACAACCAGGTGGCCGCACCTCTTGCGCCGCCTGCGCCCCCCGTGGCCGCGCCTGCACCCTCGCCCATTCCAAGCTATATTCCGGATTTGGTTTTGATCCGTGATCGGCTGAAAGTCGCGCTGGCGGCAGAACGCGGCTGATCCGCGTCAACGCCGCGCGGGCAGCGGGGTAATGTTGTCGATCTCCAGCACATGGAGGCCGTGTCGCCTGCCTGTGGCCGTCACGTGATGGCCCACATAAAGATGCGCTGTTTCTGGAATATGGGCGATGTAAAACCGCCCCGTATCTGCCAACAAGATATGCAGGCCAAAGCACGGCATGAAGCCAAATAGGCCTATTACCTCAATGGATTGTTTGTCGGGCATGTTACGCTCCCCACTTGAATGTCCGGGCGGGCGCCCCCGCCTGACATGCTCATGACCTTGGTGATCGGGGAGTTAGTAAACCGAGCTTACCCGGCCCCTATGACCTTTGGGCTGGAAAGCCTTGGACATACGCCACAGGCTCCCCGACCATAGGGTCAAGGATGCGCGGGCTACGACGGGCAGCCCAACCGGTAAGCTCGGGGTTACTAGGCCCCAGAGCCGTGCGTGGCGGCTCCAACCGCGACTATTGACGCGTTGGCGCAGCGGTGCAAGCCTTCAAAAGCTGCTTTGGGCGCCTGCTTGGTGCGCCGCGCCGAATTACTCCCCCGGCCGGTCCATGCCTGGCCCGAGGCTTGGGTCCAGATCGCGCGGGCGGATCAAGCGGGTAAAGCGCGCACTGTTGTTTTGCACATCGGCCCAATGGTCGGTCTCAAACTGCAATTCGGCCACCGCCGCTGTTGGCAGCTTTTGTTCAACAGCATCGCGCAAGGCATCGCCCTTTTGATCGGGCACCAGCATCAAAATCAAATCTTCCAATCCCGGATTATGCCCGCACATTAAGACCGAAGAGACGCTGTCGGGCAAATCCTGCACCACATCGAGCAAGGTCGCCCCCGAAGCGAGGTAAATCCGCCGATCCCAATTGGGGTGGAGAATTTCGCCATAGCCTTCCCATAGGGCGTCCAGCGTTTCGGTGCAGCGCACAGCGGGGGAGGAGACAACATGGTCAAAGCGCCAGCCCTTGCCGGCCAAATATTTGCCAATCAGCCGTGCGCCTTTGGTGCCGCGCGCATTTATAGGCCGGTCAAAATCCCGGTCCACGGGGGCATCCCAGCCGGATTTGGCGTGGCGAAAGAGCGTGAGTGTCTTCATTGCGCTTCCTCATGCGGCAAAGCGGCCCCGCTGGGAAGCGGTGATTGTGCATTTTGCAGAACCTGCACAGCTTCATCCAAGGTCACGCGGCGCACGGGCGTGCCAGGCGGGAAGGCGCTCAACAGCCGCGAAGGGACGGCAGAAGACAGCAGCACAAACACACCCTTATCGCCTTGTCGCCGGATGAGTCGGCCAAAAGCCTGTGCCAGTCGCGCGCGGATCAGCCGGTCTTCATAGGCCGTGCCGCCGCCTGCGGCCTTGCGGGCGGCGTGCAAAACAGTGGGCTTGGGCCAAGGCACGCCTTCCATGATGACAAGGCGTAAGGACTCGCCCGGCACATCCACCCCATCGCGCAGCGCATCCGTGCCCATCAGGCTGGCGCGCGGATCATCGCGGAAGATATCAACCAATGTGCCTGTATCAATCGGGTCGACATGCTGGGCGTAGAGCGGCAGCCCATCGCGCGCCAAGCGGTCCGCAATCCGGGCATGCACCGCACGCAAGCGCCGGATGGCCGTGAACAGCCCCAGCGTCCCGCCGCCTGCTGCCGTCATCAGCCGCGCATAGGCATTGGCCAATTGCGGCACATCGCCGCGTTTCACATCCGTCACAATCAGCACTTCAGATTGGCTGGCATAATCAAAGGGGCTGGCCGTTTCAAAATGCAGGGCCGGCGCGTCCACATGGCGGGTGCCCGTGCGCGCTTCGGCCACCTCCCAGTCTTCATTGCCTTTGAGTGTGGCGGAAGTGATCAGCGCGCCATGCGCGGGTTTTAGCACTGTGGCCGCAAAGGGCCGTGTGGGGTCAAGCCAATGGCGGCGCAGACCAATATCCACCTCGCGGCCTTCAATCCGCTCGACGGCCAACCAATCGACGAAATCGGGGTCTGCTGGCCCACCCAGTCGCGCGAGCATCGAAAGCCATGCCGCCAATGTATCCGTGCGCCAGCTCAGGCTCGACAATGCCCCTTCGACGCGCGCGCGGGCTTGCCCATCCAGCCAATCCGGCCCCTCGCTGATCACGGCTTCCAGCCGCCGCCCCAGCGCAATTAAGGGGCGGAGGATTGCCTCCAGCGCTTTGCATGCGGGTTCAACGGCCGTCAGCAGCGCGCCATCCAATTGGGCGGCCTCTGTCTCGAGCCCATAGCCCGCATCCTCATCCGTCGATCGCGCAAAGACCAGCCCGCGGATTTCGGCAAACATCGCTTCCATTGGCCCGAAAGGCGCGCCTTCAGCAATGCGTTGCAGCCAGCCATCGCTGGGCAGAGCAGCAGCGGCGTGCGCGGCCGCGCCAATCGCGGCAGAGCCCTCTGCATCATAGCTCGCCACATCGCCCAACCGTGCGGCCAAACCGCGCCTGCGCCCGCGTGATTTGCCTTCGGGCCCAATGATCCAGCGGCGCAGTTCAATGGCCTCTTGCCCCGTCAACGCGGCTGCAAACATGGTGTCGGCTGCGTCAAACAGATGATGCCCTTCGTCAAAGACAAAGCGGGTCGGGCGATTTGCCTCTTCGCGGCCGCGTGCAGCATTCACCATCACCAGCGCGTGATTGGCGACGACCAGATCCGCCTCAGCTGAGGCGCGGGTGGCGCGTTCGATAAAGCATTTT
>JAGWVG010000122.1 GCA_018970965.1 Alphaproteobacteria bacterium
AAGTGCCGCCAAAAAAGGCGGCATCAACCGCAGAATTGTCAAAGCCAGACATCGGCCCCGTATCGAGCCCCAAAGCCCGCGCCGCCATGATGAAATAGGCGCCCTGCAGCGCTGAATTCCGCAGCGCCGTCGTTTCAATCAAGGCGTCATTGCCGACAAACCAGCTGCGCGCGTCTGCATGGGGGAAAAGCTCGGGCAGCTGCTCGTAAAATTCCAAATCCATGCCAATGATTACAGTCACGGGGGCCTGCAAAATCTTCTCGGCATTTGCAGGCATCGTGCAGGCGGCCAGCTTTTGCTTGGCGGCCGCGCTTTCGCACCAGACAAGCCGGGCGGGCAAAGCATTGGCGGAGGTTGGCCCAAATTTCATCAAGTCCCAAATCGCGTCCATCTGCGCGCGGGTAACGGGCGTATCCAGATAGCCATTATAGCTGCGGGCATCTCGAAATAACTGGTCAAGTGCCGTGGCGTTCAGCGGTTCAGCCATCATCATTCCTTTTCTTGGATTTGCGCGTCAGACGGCGAAAACATCCGTCACTTCGGGCACATAATGTTTCAGCAACTGCTCAATTCCGTTTTTGAGCGTGGCGGTAGAAGATGGGCAGCCCGCACAGGCGCCCTGCATCTTCAGATAGACATGGCCCGCCTTATAGCCCTTGTAGATGATGTCACCGCCATCATTGGCAACTGCCGGGCGTACGCGCGTTTCCAACAGGTCTTTAATCTGGGCGATGATATCGGCATCGGCCGGATCATCCTCAATGCCGGCATCTTCTGCCGGCACAGCAAAGCCGGCCTTGGCGGGCTTGAACAAAGGCATATTGCCGGCAAAATGATCGAGCAAAATGCCCAACACATCGGGCTTCAATTGCGCCCACGACACGCCTGGGCCTGCTGTGACAGAAATAAAGTCACGCCCGAAAAACACGCCTTCGACATCGCCAAGGTTAAACAGGGCCTCGGCCAGGGGCGAGGCTTCAGCCTCTTCTGGCGACGCAAAGTCGCGTGTGCCCGCGCTCATTACGGCGCGGCCCGGCAAGAATTTCAGTGTCGCCGGATTGGGCGTGGTTTCGGTTTCGATCAGCATAGTGCCTATTTGGGGGTTGTGCGGGCTTGGATCAAGCAGCCTTACGGACAAAAACCGTGCCTGCAGAATAGCCTGCCCCGAAGGAGCAGATCAGGCCAATTTCGCCAGCTGCAATATCGGCGCTGTTCTGATGGAACGCAATGATTGAGCCCGCAGACGATGTATTGCCATAGACATCTAAGACAGTGGGGCTTTCGTCGGGTGTCGGCTCATGCCCCAGAACCTTGGTGGCAATCAGCCGGTTCATCCCTGTATTGGCTTGATGCAGCCACATGCGCCGCAGTTTTTCTGCGGGAATGGAAAGCCGCTCCAATTGTTCGCCAATCATTTCGGCAACCATTGGCACCACTTCTTTAAAGACTTTGCGGCCTTCCTGCACAAATAGCTTATCCGCCCCATCGCGCGTTTCCGGCGCTGTGCGGTTTAAAAAGCCGAAATTATTGCGGATATTGTTGGAAAAGACGGTTTTCAGCTTTGTCCCCAAAATATCCCAATGGCCTGCCGGGGCCATTGATTTTTCTTCCACCAACACGGCCGTTGCCACATCGCCGAAGATGAAGTGGCTATCCCGATCGCGCCAATTGACATGGCCCGAGCAAATTTCGGGGTTTACGACAAGGACAGATCGCGCATTGCCCGCGCGAATAAAATCAGCGGCCGTTTGAATTCCAAAAGTGGCAGACGAGCAGGCCACGTTCATATCAAAGCCGAAGCCCTGAATGCCCAAAGCATCCTGAATTTCAATTGCAATGGCCGGGTAAGGGCGCTGCAAGTTGGAGCAGGCGCACAAAACCGCATCAACATCTTTTGCCTCACGGCCCGCCTTGGCGAGCGCGTCGCGCGCGGCCGCCACGCCAATTTCGGCGAGGATCGATAATTCGTCATTTGCGCGCTCAGGCAGGCGCGGACACATAATCTCCGGGTCCAAAATGGGCGCCTTCGAGACAACATGGCGCGCCTTAATGCCGCTTGCCTTTTCGATAAACTCTGCCGAGCTGGGCTGCAGCGCGTCGACCACACCCGCCTCAATATCTGCCGCATGTTCTGCGTTAAAACGCGCAACATATGTGTTGTAGCTGGCGACCAGCTCTTCATTCGAAATGCTGTCTTTGGGCGTGTAAAGGCCAGTTGCAGAAATCACCGGCGTGAAGCTCGACATCGTCTTATCCCCTTTTGCGACGCGTTTTTCTTTTCTGCCCTAGCCGCCCATCTTGAGCGGCGCAATGCCAGTGCGCGGGCATCAAGCGCCGCTTTCCCCTTGCCTTTTGCGCTGCGCGTCCGCCACATAGGGCTATGCTGCGTCAGTATGAATTGGTGGAAAAGGTCCGGAGCTATGATCCGGAGGCAGATGAGGATCTGCTGAACAAGGCTTATGTGTTTTCGATGAAAGCGCATGGCACGCAGTTGCGCGCCTCGGGAGACCCCTATTTCAGCCACCCAATTGAGGTCGCCGGTCTGCTGACAGACCTGAAGCTGGATGATGAAACCATTGCGACCGCGATCCTCCATGACACCATTGAAGATACGCTGGCCACGCCTGAACAAATTGAAAAGCTGTTTGGGGCCAATGTTGCGCGGCTGGTGGATGGCGTCACTAAGCTTTCAAAAATTGAGGCGCTGACCGAAAATGAGCGCGCGGCTGAAAATCTGCGCAAATTTTTGCTGGCCATGTCAGATGACATTCGCGTGCTTCTGGTCAAATTGGCTGACCGGCTGCACAATATGCGCACGCTGCACTTCATTAAAAATGAAGAAAAGCGCCGCCGCATCGCACGCGAAACCATGGATATTTATGCCCCGCTGGCAGAGCGGATCGGCATGTATGAATTCATGAAGGAAATGCAGACTTTGGCGTTCCGCGAATTGGAACCTGAAGCTTATGCCTCGATCACCAAGCGTTTGGAGCAGCTGCAAGAAGGCGGTGGCGATCGGATCGCGCGGATCAGCTCGGGCATTAAGATGTTGCTGTCGCGCGCGGGCGTCGAGGCGGAAGTGACCGGGCGCGAGAAGCATCCCTACTCCATCTGGCGCAAAATGGCAGAGCGCCATATCAGCTTTGAGCAATTGTCCGACGTTATGGCGTTTCGGGCGATCTTGCCGGATACCGAAAGCTGTTATCAGGCGCTGGGCATGATCCATCAGCGCTGGCCGATGGTGCCGGGGCGGTTCAAAGATTATATCTCAACGCCCAAGCGCAATGGCTATCGTTCGCTTCACACCTCGGTCATCCATAATGAGAAGGTGCGTATCGAAATCCAGATCCGCAGCCGGGAAATGCACGCGCAGGCAGAATATGGTTATGCCGCGCACTGGGCCTATAAGGCCGATATCCACGAGCCCGTCGCGCAGACCGCGTGGATCCAAGACTTGGTCGAAATCTTGGAACATGCCGAAAGCCCGGAAGAGCTTTTGGAACATACCCGCATGGCGATGTACCAAGATCGGATCTTCGCCTTCACGCCCAAGGGTGAGCTGATCCAGCTCCCGAAGGGCGCAACACCCGTCGATTTCGCCTATGCCGTCCACACCAATTTGGGCGATCAGGCCGTGGGTGCGAAGGTCAATGGCCGCGTCGTCCCGTTGCGCACGCCAATTGAAAATGGCGATCAGGTCGAAATTCTGAAATCCAAAGCGCAAGAGCCGCAGCCCGTTTGGTTGAGCTTTGCCGTGACGGGCAAGGCGCGGGCGGCCATTCGTCGTTTCGTGCGCAATAAGGAAGAAGATGAGCTGATTGCGCTGGGCCGCAATATTTATGAAGAAATTGCCGCGCGCCTGCCCAACAAATTGGGCGCTAAGGCGCTGGCTGATGCGCTCAAGCGGCTCAAGCTGAAAGATGAAGATGCGTTGATGATTGCGATTGCGCGGCAATCCATCACGGATGCTCAGCTGATGGAAGCGCTCATGCCCGGCAGCACGGCAAAGGGCGCAGGCGGTGCGCCGGGGCAAAAACATGCCATTTCCATTCATGGGCTGCGGCCCGGCGTGGCGTTTGATCTGGCGCAATGCTGTCGCCCTGTGCCGGGCGACCGGATTGTCGGCGTCCGCCGCCCCGATGAGGCGATTGAAGTCCATATTATTGATTGCCCAGCCTTGGCGGATGGCCCGGACCAAGATTGGCTTGACCTGGCCTGGGGGGATGGATCGGATGGCGGCACCGCGCGGCTGAGTGTCATCGTGCGCAATCAGCCAGGCGCGCTTGCCGTTATGGCAGGTATTTTTGGCGCGAATGAAGCCAATATCTTGAACCTGCGGATGGAACATCGCGATGCGAGCTTCCACAATTTCATTGTCGATTTGGAAGTGCGTGATCTGCGGCACCTAACCCGCATTTTGGCGGCCCTGCGTGCGGCGGACGCCGTTTCACAGGCGGAACGGCTGTAATGGATAATGCGGCGCCCCAGCCCGATTTTTCGCGGCAGATAAATGACCCGCGCCTGATTGAGGCGGCGCTCGCGCTGGCGGACAACCGCCTGCATGATGCCGAGCCGCTGTTGCGTCAGCATTTGAAGGACGATCCCTATGATGCCGCCGCCATCCGGATGCTCGCGGAATTGGCGGGGCGCATTGGCCGGTTCAAAGATGCGGAAAATCTGCTGCGTCGTGCGGTTGAAATTGCGCCCAATTTTGTTGCGGCCCGGTCCAACTTGGCGCTCGTGCTCTATCGCCAAAATCGTGTGACGGAGGCGTTAGAAGAACTGGAGCAAGTTTCTGCCATTGATCCAGAAAACCTCTCTTCGGCCAATTTAAAGGCCGCCGCTTATGGCCGGATTGGCGATTATGAGGAGGCGCTGTCGCTTTACCGGATGGTGCTGGACCGCTTTGATGGGCATCCGCGCATCTGGCTGTCCTACGGCCATGTGTTGAAGACGGTGGGTCAGGCAGATGACAGCATCGCTGCCTATCGCCGCGCGATTGCGCTTGCCCCGCATTTTGGTGAGGCGTGGTGGAGCCTCGCCAATATGAAAACGCTGCGTTTCACCGATGACGATTTGTTGCAGATGGAGGCGGGCGTCGCGGCTGCAGACATCAGCGAGGATGATCGGCTGCACCTGCATTTCGCTTTGGGTAAGGCAACCGAGGATCGCCGCGAGGCAGAGCGGGCCTTTGGCCATTACAAAGCGGGCAATGCCATTCGGGCCAAGCAATTGGGATATCAGGCAGATAGCACCAGCCAAATGGTCGCAGCGATGCGCAACACGTTTACGCCCGAATTTTATGCGGCGCGCCAATCTTGGGGTTGCGCTGCAGAAGATCCCATCTTCATCATTGGCTTACCGCGGGCCGGTTCGACGCTGATTGAGCAAATTCTGTCGTCGCATTCGCGCGTGGAAGGCACAATGGAATTGCCGGATTTGCCAGCGATTGCGGCCCAACTGGGCAGCGTGCAGAATTGGACGGAAGATCTTGCCGCATTGACGCCCGATGCGGTGCGTGCCTTGGGGGAAAGCTATTTGGAGCGGACGCGCATTGTGCGCAAAACAGATAGCCCGCTGTTCATTGATAAGTTGCCAAACAACTGGGCCTATGTTGGTTTGATCCACTTGATCCTGCCCAAGGCACGGATCATTGATGCGCGGCGGCACCCAATGGCCTGCTGTTTTTCCAACTTCAAACAGCATTTCGCGCGCGGCCAGTCCTTTGCTTATGGCCTGACGGACATTGGCCTTTATTATCGCGATTATGT
>JAGWVG010000123.1 GCA_018970965.1 Alphaproteobacteria bacterium
ATTTTGATCTGCTCATCGCCCGTGCGCATGCCTTGGGCCTGAAAGTGCTGATCGATCAGGTCTATGCCCATACGTCTGACCTGCATGATTGGTTTTCTGAAAGCCGGGCCAGCCGCAGCAATGCCAAGGCGGATTGGTATGTCTGGGCCGACGCCAAGGCAGATGGGTCTCCCCCGAATAATTGGCAGTCCGTTTTTGGCGGCCCGGCATGGACGTGGGATGCGCGCCGCGGCCAATATTATATGCACAATTTCCTCTCTACTCAGCCGCAGCTCAATTGCCACAACCCGGCAGTGCAAGAGGCCTTATTGGGCGTGGCGCGCTTTTGGTTAGATCGCGGTGTTGATGGCTTCCGTGTCGATGCCATCAATTTTGCCATGCATGATCCTGCATTGACGGATAATCCTCCGGCGCCTGCAGACAATGGCGTGCGCACCCGACCCTTTGATTTTCAGCTGCATGTTCACAACCAATCGCACCCGGATATTCCGGACTTTTTGAAAAAATTTCGTGCGCTGACGGATGGCTACAAAGGCATTTTCACGGTGGCCGAAGTCGGCGGTGCCGAAGCGCATCGTGAGATGAAGGCGTTCACTGCTGATCATCAACACCTCAACAGCGCTTATGGCTTTAATTTCCTCTATGCTGAGCGACTAACGCCTGCGATCGTGCGTGAAGCCTTGGAAGAATGGCCGGATGCGCCGGGGATAGGCTGGCCGAGCTGGGCCTTTTCCAACCACGATGCGCCGCGCTGGATCAGCCGTTGGGCGCCAAAGGGGCATGAAGCCGCTTATGCGCGCATGGTCATGATGTTGCTGGTTGCGCTGCGCGGCAACATCATTGTCTGGCAGGGCGAAGAATTGGGCATGACGCAAGTCGATATTGCCTTTGAAGACCTGCAAGACCCTGAAGCCATCGCCAATTGGCCGCTAACCTTGAGCCGCGATGGCGCACGCACGCCGCTGCCTTGGGTGGCAGATGCCCCTTATTGTGGCTTTTCAACTGCCAAGCCGTGGCTGCCATTGGGCGCGGACCACGCTGCGCTTGCGGTGGATGCGCAAGAGGCGGATCCGCAATCGCTCCTCCAGCTCACCCGGCGGTTGATCGCGCTGCGCCAAGCCCATCCCGCCCTCAAAACCGGCGGGCTGAAGGTTTTGGTCGCCAGCGAGGATCTGCTTGTCTTCACGCGAACGGACGGGGCGGACCGCTTATTATGTGTTTTCAACATGGGCGGTGTGCAGCGGCACTGGCAGCCTGAAGCTGGCGATTGGACAATTTTGGCGGAGGTTAATGGAGCCAGCCTTGGCACATTGCCGCCCTTTGGCGCGCTCGTCGCGTCGTGTTTGGCATGAAAAGGATGATGAGGATGAAGCAGCTTATGGCCCGGTTTTTGGCAGTTCTGGCATTTTGCCTCGCCCTGCCTGCATTCGCTGCACCCCTGGCCAGCGTCTCGTCGCCCGACAACAGCCTGACGGTGTCGTTCGACATCGATAGTGATGGCCGCATCAATTACAGCGTCACGCGCAAAGGCCAGCCGCTGATCAACCCCTCCAAAATGGGCTTCTTGCTGCAAGATAGCTTTGCGATGGTGCGCGGTTTTGGCTTCGTGAGCCAAGAAGCCCGCTCAGGCGAAGAAAATTGGGAGCAGCCTTGGGGTGAACGGCGCTACATCCGTGCGCAGTATAATGAACTTCTGGTGCGCTTTCAGCAGAAGGAAGATTTTAAGCGGCTGATGAATGTGCGCGTCCGCGTGTTCAATGATGGCTTGGGCTTCCGCTATGAAATTCCTGATCAGCCGAATTTAAAGGTGATGAAAATCGCTGAAGAGTTGACGGAATTTGCCATCGCGCAGCCCGGCACCGCGTGGTGGATCAATGGCGGCGAATGGAATCGCGAAGAGCAAATTTATCAAAAAACGCCAATCGATGCCGTCTCTACCGCTTATTCGCCGATCACGATGCGGCTGAACGATGGCACGCATTTGTCGTTCCACGAAGCGGCGATTGTCGATTATTCGGGCTATTGGTTCAAACGTCAGGATGGCCAGACTTTCCGCACCATGCTCGCCCCCTCGGGCCGCGACGCGAAAGTGATCCGGGAGACGCCGTTCTGGACGCCGTGGCGCACCATTCGCATCGCAGATAGTGCAGCGGGCCTCGTTGAAAACAATCTTGAGCTCAACCTGAATGAGCCCAATAAAATTGGCGATGTCAGCTGGTTCAAGCCGCACAAATATATCGGGATTTGGTGGGGCATGATCACGGGCAAATGGACATGGGCCAGCGGCCCCAACCATGGCGCCACCACCGAACGGGCCAAGCAATATATCGATTTTGCCGCCAAATATGGCTTTAAGAGCGTGCTGATCGAAGGCTGGAACAAAGGCTGGGACGGCAATTGGTTCGGCCATGGCTATTATAGTTTCACCGAGGCCTATCCTGATTTCTATTTGAAGGCGGTGACAGATTACGCTCGCAAAAAAGGCGTGCGGCTGATTGGGCATCATGAAACTGGCGGCAACATCGCCAATTATGAAGCGCAGCTGGATGATGCGATGAAGCTGTATGCCAGTGTTGGCGTAAATGCAGTCAAGACCGGCTATGTCGCAGATGCGGGCGGGCTGATTGCACCGGGTGATAAGCCTGGGGATATGGTGATGGAATGGCATGATGGCCAGCGGTCATCGGTGCATCACCTGAAGGTCGTAGAAACCGCCGCCAAATATCATATCGCGATCAACGCGCATGAGCCGGTAAAAGATAGCGGGCTTCGCCGCACCTACCCCAATTGGATTGGACGCGAAGGCGCACGCGGCATGGAATATAATGCCTGGGGCCAATATGCGAACTCGCCCGATCATGAGCCGACTTTGGTGTACACCCGCATGCTCGCCGGGCCGATGGATTTTACGCCGGGTGTCCTCTCTCTCACGGGGGCCAACGGCGTCCACATGGCCTCGACGCTGGCGAAGCAACTGGGGCTTTATCTCGCGCTCTATTCGCCCATTCAAATGGCGGCCGATTTCCCAGAGCAACTGGTCAAATATCCGCGTGAGCTGGACTTCATCACCAAAGTCCCTGCTGATTGGTCGGAAAGCCATTTGATCGCGGGGGAAGTGGGTGACTATGCAGTCTTTGCGCGCAAGGATCGGAACAGCGATAATTGGTATGTGGGCGGCGTGAATGATGCCGATCCGCGCACTGTAACCGCGAAGCTGGACTTTTTGGACGCAGGCCGCACCTACACGGCGACCATCTATCGCGATGGCCCCGATGCGGATTACCGCACCGATAAGCGTCACAGCATCGCCTATGAAACGCGCA
The DNA here is from genome assembly GCA_018970965.1 of Alphaproteobacteria bacterium. GTDB lineage: Bacteria > Pseudomonadota > Alphaproteobacteria > Sphingomonadales > Sphingomonadaceae > Aquisediminimonas. Next base: position 3,324 of record JAGWVG010000123.1, read on the forward strand.
AAGTGAAAAAGGGCGATGTGATTGATGTTCGCATGGCCCCGGCTGGTGGTTTTGCGGTGCGGATCGCAGCGGGGCGATAAGCCGCTAAAGATCCAGACTTAGCTGCCCGCTTCTGCCAGAGGGGGAGGCAGATCGGGCGGCCATCCCGCGCCGCGCCCTTGGGCCGGCGCGGGACCCGTGGCGCCGGAATACAGCATCCGCTTCTACCCGCGCCTCGGCCTGTTTGCGGCGCGTGAAAATCTGGTCTTTGGCAAAGGCGGTGGCCGTCTTGTGATCGACAATCGGGGGCGGATAATGGGGCGCTGCCGATCGGTCTAACCGCCACGGCTCATGCACCAGCGCGCCTTTGACCTGTGCCAATTCTGGCACCCATTGGCGAATAAAGTTGCCCTTTGGGTCTTGATCATGCCCCTGCTTCACGGGCGAATAGACGCGCACGGTGTTGATGCCGGTTTCGCCCGATTGCATCTGGCATTGTGACCAATGAATGCCCGGCTCAAAATCTACAAATTTGCGCGCGAGGATCAGTCCTGCTTCCTGCCAGGGCAGCCAGAGATCATAGGCGGCGAAGGACATCAGCATCGCGCGCATGCGAAAGTTGATCCAGCCATGCGCAGTTAAGTATCGCATTGCGGCATCGATAAAGGGATAACCCGTGCGCCCTTCCGCCCAGGCTGCCAGCTTGTCGGGGTCAGCGGGCTGCGGCCGCATCCCAACATACATGCGCGCAAAGGGCTGGTGCTCAATCTCGGGCTCGCTCTCCAGCTTTTGGATGAAGTGACAATGCCAATGCAGCCGCGCGATGAAGGAACGCATGGATTGCGCCCATCCGGCACGGCTTTTATCGGAAGATGTGTGGAGCGCCATCAAGCGCCGCTCGGCCGCTTGAAACACTTCGCGCATCGAAAGCGCACCATAAGTGAGATAGGGCGAAAGCCGCGAACAGGCCTGCTCTGCCGTTACAGGCGACGACATTTCGCGCGTGTATTGCTGCCCTCGGTCATGCAGAAAGCTGGTGAGCAGCGTTATCCCCGCTTCTCGCCCCGGCGTTTGCAGAAATTGGATGCCATCAGGATGCAGGCCAAGTTCTGCATATGTCGGCAGGGGCATGCTCTGCGTGGCTGCCCAGTGGACGTGCGGCTGGATCAGCACGGGCTCACGCATCAGGGCTTCCCACTGGCCCGCCCAGATATCGCGGTTGAGGCCCGGCCCGCGCAATACGCCAAATTGGCGGCGCTCGTGCCAGGTTATGCCTTGTGCCCGCGCCCAGCGTTTTACGCGGCGGTCGCGCGCATAGGTCCAGCCATTGCCCGTTTCTTCATGTGACCAGAGCGTGAAAGGCCCATGGTGTTGGCGTAGGGCCTCTAGCACGGCCACTGCATCGCCCTGCGCAATGCATAATGTGCCGCCTTGCGCGCGAATGGCGTCCGCCAAATCGGCGACGCAGCCGCGCCAAAACTCCCATTGGCGAAAGGACGTGTCGGGCAATTGCCAATAATCTGGCTCAACAATGAAAAGCGGCAAAACGGGCCCTGCCGCCGCCGCCGCGCCCAGCGCTGCGTGGTCGGCAAGCCGCAAATCGCGCTTAAACCAGAGGACTTGCAGGCTCATTGTGGCAACAGACTGGGAATATGTTGGCGGAATGGGAAAAAGCCTTTTGTCGCCAGCGGCCAAGCGGCGATGTCCCACGCGCGCTGGACTTGGTGTAAACGCATTCCATGCGCCGTGGCTTGCTCTGCAAGCGCATTTAAGCGGGTGGCTATCGGCCCAATAGGGGCATAGGCTGTTACGATATGCTCTGATCCCAGCGTGCGGGCATGTTCAATCAGCCCTTCTGCGTCGATCAATGGGGCGTCCCTGCCAAAATGGGCGGCAGCGCGTGTCAGGCCGTCAGCCAAGGCCTCTTGCCGAAACGCTGCAACGCGGGGCGACAGGCCGTCGGTTTGCACGCGTAAGCCAGCAATTGCCAAGACATGCTGTGCGTTGATCGGGAGGCTTTCTGCCTGAAGATCTTCTTCAGTCAGCAACAAAAGGCATGGCGCGTCTGGCAGAGGAGAGGGTGGTGTCAGCGCTTGAGGTGCGGGGTTTGGGACAGGTGCCGGTGCAGGGCCGTGGTGCAGCGGCGCGGGTGCGAAACGGCCTTGAGTGAAGGTGGTGATATTTTCGGCTGTTGCCAGATAGGTTTTGCCCGGCGTCTGCAAGCCAGCAACCCAGCGCCAACTGAGCGTGTTGGATGCAGGGTCACCATCAAGCAGATGATTGAGGAAAAAGTCTGCCCCCAACTGCCAAGGCAGGCCCAAAGTGAAAATCCAGATGCTTGCAAACCACATCCGCGCATGATTGTGGAGATAGCCAGTCGTTATCAATTCGCGTGCCCAATGGTCAAAACAGGCAATGCCCGACTGCCCTGCCATTGCGGCC
>JAGWVG010000124.1 GCA_018970965.1 Alphaproteobacteria bacterium
ATCATCGGGATGGCCATCGGAAAGATCGAGATATCTTCATGCTCAGGATGCGATTTGACATCTTCGGCGCGATGTTCGCGGCGTTCGGTGCGCTTTTCAAACACCATCTCAAGCGCAATCAGGAACAGCATTACGCCGCCGGCAACGCGAAACGCGTCAAGGCTAATCCCCAAAGCACCCAGAAATGCCTCACCAAAAATAGCGAAGGCAAAGAGGATGAGCGATGCGACCAAGGTAGAGCGCAGCGCCATTGTCCGGCGGTGCGCAACAGGCGCCCCGCCCGTTAGGCTGGCAAAAATTGGCGCACAGCCCGGCGGATCGATCACAACAAAAAAGGTTACAAAGGCCGAGACGAACAAAGCCGTCATCTGCGCATCCATCGTTTATAGCCCCGCCTCTGCAGCAAGGCCCAGCCGCGCGCGGGCGGCAACCACTGTATTGCGCAAAAGAACAGCAATTGTCATCGGCCCCACCCCACCGGGAACGGGCGTAATGGCCGAGGCAATTTCGGCAGCCTCATCATAGGCAACATCGCCAACGAGGCGCGTCTTACCTTCCCCCGCTTCAACGCGGTTGATGCCCACATCAATCACGACCGCACCGGGTTTAATCCAATTGGCCTTCACCATTTCAGGTCGGCCCACAGCAGCGACCACGATATCGGCGCGACGCACAACATCTGGCAAATCCTGCGTGCGGCTGTGCGCAATGGTGACTGTGCAGCTTTCACCCAACAAGAGTTGCGCCATGGGCTTGCCCACAATGTTCGACCGGCCAATGACAACCGCATTCTTACCTGACAAATCCCCAAGCTGGTCTTTGAGCAGCATCAGGCAGCCCAAGGGCGTGCAAGGCACCAATGCATCTTCGCCCACCGCCAAACGCCCGGCATTGACGACATGGAAGCCATCCACATCCTTGGCCGGATCAATCGCGGCAATCACGGCCTTGTCATCAATTTGTTTGGGCAGCGGCAATTGCACCAAAATACCATCAACTTTGGGGTCCGCATTCAAGGCTTCGACCAAGGCGATAAGGTCTGCTTGGCTGGTTGTTTCGGGCAGACGATGTTCAAGGCTTTCCATCCCGGCTTCGAGACAGGCCTTGCCTTTTGAACGCACATATACGGATGAAGCCGGGTCTTCGCCCACAAGCACAACGGCCAAACCCGGCGTGCGGCCCGTTTCCGCTTCAAACCGCGCCGCCGCCTCAGCTACGCGACCGCGCAGCCCCTGCGCAAAGGCTTTTCCGTCGATCACTGCAGCTGTCATCGTTTCTCTTCCTCAAAGCCAGTGGCGATTTGGGCAAGCTTGCCGGAATCACCTGAAATTTTCAGGCGCTTTAGACGGGCAGTGGCCCCGCTGACCAGAGCAACATCGCGTGACCGTACATCAAAATGCTGCGCCAAGAGCTTAGCAATAGCCACATTGGCCTTTCCATCATCTGGCGGCGCCGACACCCGGACGGAAAGCCAGCGGGCATCCGCCGTGTCCTGCATAATGCCATCTATCGCATCACGGCCACCGCGCGGCGTTGCACGAACGGATATTTCGATGCCGTCGGCCAGAGGGCGCCAAAAGTCCGTCACATCACATAATAAGAAAATTGAATTTCCGTCAGCACGCGGTTGAGAATGCTCAAGCCAACCAAAACCACCAATGGAGAGAGATCCAGCCCCCCAAAATCGGGCAGGATGCGGCGAATAGGCCGGTACAACGGCAGCGTCATCCTATCCAACGCAATCCAAATTTGGCGGACAAAATCATTATGCGTGTTGATCACATTAAAGGCGATCAACCAAGACAGAACCGCCTGAATGATGATGATCCACCAGACCAAGTCGAGCAACATACGCAGAATATCGATCACCAAATTCATGCACCGCGCCTTTTCATATTTGGGCTGCCCCCCTTGTGCCGCAAAGACAAGCCCGCCGCAACGCTGCACTTTTGGGAAAGCCGTGCCGCCAGCGCTCTGACGCAGAATGGAGCCTATTTGGGCAAAGATAAGTTGGCGACATAGCGCGCAGCGGCAACTGCATCGGGGTTCAAATCGCCCGGTCCGCGTGCGGCAAGTGCCGCTGGAAGATCAGATAATGTCGCAGGAATATCCCGTAACTTCTTCTTACCAAATTTCTTTTTTACAAAAGCCCAATGATCACCTTCGTCAATTGCCTCGGTGCGCAACAACGGTTGGCCATTGCGACTGACCAACAAAAACACATCGCGCGCATCCCCGCCTTCGGGCTGGACAATTGCCCAATCAAGGTCATTCACGGCAAAGCGCAGTGCCGTCCAACTTTCCCCGCCACCAACATCCTGGCTGGTCAATCGAAAGCGCGTGGCTGGACTGGTGACATCTAAATCTGCGGTGGCGTTGGGTTTACCAAAACGGATGGCAAGCCGCTTTGCGCCCACCAAACGATCAACACAGAGCGATAGAATCTTATCGCCCTTCAGTTTTTTGCGGGTGCGCATATCATTCCAGGTGGACATGCCCATACGGCTGCTAAACAGCGCGAAATCACCCGGCGCGCAGAGGGGCGTTTGTGCCATCAGCGCTTGCTGCTGCGCACTTGCGCCAGACGCCATGACCAGCGCCAAGCCACCCACGATCCATAACCCAAACCGCATATATCCTCCCAAGCAAGGCTGCGCGCCATAGCGCAGACCAAGGCCCGCGTCAGGAGGCAATCATATCTTTCAAGGGGACGGATATATCCGCCAAGCGCGCGGGCGCAATCTGGGCGCGCTGTTCCACAAGTTTTCGGCCTTGCGCATAATCCTTAACCGCATTGACGCAATCAATCGCGATCACAGCGCCTTGCTTTAAATAGAGGACTGAAAAACTCCGGTCAGCCGGGTTCCCGCGTGTGACTGTGGCATCATGGCCTGACGACAGGCCCACTGTCTGCAATTTCAAATCATATTGGTTGGACCAGAACCACGGCGTTGCGCCATAGGCTTGCGGCGCCCCTAAGATGGCTTGTGCAGCAATCTTGGCTTGATCATTGGCATTCTGCACCGATTCCAGCCGGATTACCGCACCATCGGCAAAGCCATTGCTATGCGCGGCACAATCCCCAATTGCGTAGATATGCGGCAGGCTTGTCTGGCAATGCGGGTCAACGGCAACACCATTGCCCCCTTCTGCTCCCGCTGCAATTAACGGCGCAACCGCGGGGATGATGCCGATGCCAACAATAACCATCTGTGCGGGCAGCACGCTGCCATCCGCCAGTTTTACCCCAGTCACTTTCTCGCCATCGCCCAGCAATTCCGCCACCTGGGCCTTCGTCCGCAGATCGACGCCGTGCGCGCGATGTTCTGCCTCGTAAAAGGCAGAAAGATCTGGCCCGGCAACGCGCGCCAAAACGCGGTCCAGCGCCTCAAGCAGAACAACCTTCTTCCCAAATTTTGTGAGAACGGCGGCCGCTTCCAAGCCGATATAGCCGCCACCAATGACAACAACGTCCGTTACGTGCGGCAATTCGGCCATGATGGCATCAGCATCAGCGCGGGTGCGCACGCCGTGCACACCGGCCAAATCCGCCCCGGGGCATGACAATTTTCGCGGATCGCCGCCCGTTGCCCAAATCATATGCCCATAGCCAATATGCTGGCCATCGTTCAAAGTCACAGTTTGCGCCGCAGGATCAACGGACACGACTTCGCGGTTCAACAACAGATCAACCGATTTGTCGGCCCAAAATTGTGCCGGACGAATATACAGACGATCAAATTCTTTATCGCGCGCCAGATATTCCTTGCTCAATGGCGGGCGCTCATAAGGCATTTCAGGCTCTCGGCCGATCATCAGGATCGATCCTTCAAAGCCCAACTGACGCAGCGAGACAGCCGCCTGTGCGCCGCCATGCCCTGCGCCTACAATGATGATATCTGCCCGATCCATAGTCGCTTTATTGCCTCCCAAAGTCCTTATGCTCGTGCGCCGCGCATCGACCAGCGTCAAGCAGTCGCTTAGCTCACGGGGGCTGAATGCAAGGCGCGGAATGCACCCTGACAGTATAATAGCTCGCTCAGCCCCTCGCGGTTATGCACCTCAATCACTTCGCCCATAAAAATACGGTGTGTGCCAAAGTCTTTGGTATCCGCCACGCGACAGGCAAGACTTGATAGGCTGGAGCGCAAAGCGGGCATATTGTGCAAATCATACCAATTGCCTTGCCCAAAGCGCTCTGCACGGCCCGCTGGGCTGCCAAATGCCTGCGCAATCGCCGCATCCTCAAGGCTCAGCACATTCAAGACAAATTGGCCTGTTTCTTCCAGAGTTTGGAAGAAAGAGGCCGACCGATTGACGCAAACCAGAACCGAAAATGGGTCAAAGCTGAGCGAACAGGCGGCCGTTGCGGTCATCCCGGCATCCCCGTCTGCTCCTCGGGCCGTAACCAAATAGACCGCAGAAGCGATGTTGCGCATTGCGGTACGAAAATCTGCGCCTAAGGCGGCGGAAGAGTCAGAACCCGTCACAAGCTAATCTTTCTCAATGGCGCGGCGTCGCATGTGGCGTACCACTGCGCAAATGATGGCTTAAATCGCCTGGCAATTTAAGGTGCGAATAATCTCGAAACGTGAAATGCCACCCCCCATCGTCGCGCGCAAACCGATCTTCATATTGGCCAGCGGCAATCATTTGCAGGGGAAAATCATCAGTCTGCTGCACCACAAGATAGCGCGATTGGCAGCTTGCTGTTGTTCGATCAGCATCAACGGTCACGATTGGATTAAACACCATATGCTGGGTGCGCGGCGTGCCACAGGGGTAAATGACAATCAGTTTGTGCCAAATATCACGCAGCACTTGGCCTGGCACATCCTGCATCGCAGGCATGCGGACATGCGCCTTGTTGAACATGGCGCTCGCGCCGTCAAAATCACCCGCATCCATTAGCATGCAATAGCGATACAGCAGTTCAGTAATTGCTTGCACATCCTGCATCACGCTGCCCCCCGGCGACATTCTGTTTCCAGAAAATGGTGCAGCTGCATCGCCATAGCTTCAATACCCGCCGCCTCATCGGCCTGCCAGCCGCGGACTGCGAGATAATAACAGGCCTGATCAAGCTGGAGCAGCGCGAGCGCCGCTCTCAGCCGCGCTGCGGGATCATCCCGCAAATGCGCCAGCGCCGTGTTATGCGCGGCAAATTCAGACGTTACAGTTTCACGATGGGCGGTCAGCTTCCAATAGAGATCAAGCTCAATGGCAGAGGCTTGTGTCAGGATGATGCAAACATCCTGATGCGCGCGATACAGCGCTACGCTGCGCCGACACCAATCCTCCAAATGTGCAAGGCTGGGCGCATCCATGCGAACAAGCTCGCCATAAAGCGGCTGCCATAAAGGGGATAAGCGATCAGCAATGGCCGTGACCAATGCGGGCTTGCCCGCAAAGTGCGAATAAAAAGAAGCGCGGCTGACGCCGGCTTCCATCAGCACATCTTCGACTGAGGCTTGCGCGTAACCTTGCTGCGCAAATACGCGGATCGCCCCTTCAATTAGCCGTTCACGCGTTTCGGCACGCTGCGCCTTTTGGCGCGGATTGGCGCGGTTTGACCGCTCATCCGAACGGAAGGAAAGGACGGGATTCGCCGTTGACATACAGCTTGTATAGTCATTACGTTCACCCACAAGCAAGCGGAGAGGACTCATCTCCCCAAAAGCGGGTAGATTGGCCGTAATTAGAAAAG
>JAGWVG010000125.1 GCA_018970965.1 Alphaproteobacteria bacterium
AGAATCAGAGAGGATTGCCGATGTCCGATGTTGCGGACCTGCTGACATTTGATGAGTTTCTGACGCATTGGGGGCGGGAACGGCCCGATCGGCTGGGGATGCGCGAAGAGGATCGCTTTTGGTCCTATGCCGATTTGGAAGATCGCACCGCGCGGGTGGCCTCTTTCCTGAAATCAGCGGGCCTTCAAAAGGGCGATCGTATCTGCTGGATTGGGAAGAACAGCGATATTTATTTTACGCTTTTTTACGGGGCAGCGCGCCTTGGCGTGGTGATGGCGCCGATTGGTTGGCGGCTCGCTCCGCCGGAATGGGCCTATATTGTTAATGATACGCGCTCTAAAATTGTCTTTACCGGCCCGGGCTTTGACTCGACCGAGGACGCACTAAAGGGCCAATTGGACCATAGCCCCCGCTTTATTGGCGAGGCCGAAGCGCGGCAGATTGTTGCGCGGCAAGATCGCATCGCATTTGAGCCCGCACGCGCGGATGATGCCGTGCTGCAACTTTACACCTCGGGCACCACAGGCAACCCCAAGGGGGTAGAGCTGTCAAACCGCAATCTCTTTGCGCTGCGCAAGGGAACGGCAGATGCGGGCCTTGCCTATACGCAATGGGAAGATGATGAAGTGGTGTTGGTCGCCATGCCGTGCGCGCATATTGGCGGCACGGGCCTTGGCGTTATGGCACTCGCCAGTGGTCTGCCCGGATATATCTTGGCAGAATTTACGCCTGATGGGCTGTTTGATGCAATTGAGACGGGCGGCGTCACGCGCTTCTTCATTGTGCCTGCTGCCTTGCACATATTGTTGCAGCACCCCCGTTGCGCCACGGTGGATTATAGCCGGCTGAAATATATTCTCTACGGCGCGGCCCCAATCCCGCTCGAGCTTTTGCGCCAGTGCATCCAGATGTTCGGCTGCGAGTTTATCCAAAATTATGGGATGACCGAAACCACCGGCACCATTGTGATGCTGCCACCGGAAGATCATGACCCCAATGGCAATCAGCGCATGCGCTCAGCGGGCAAGCCTCTGCCCGGCGTTGAGATTAAAATTGTCGATGGCGACGGGAATGAGCTGCCCGTGGGTGAAGTGGGTGAAGTCATCACCCGATCGTCCAACAATATGCTCGGCTATTGGAACCTGCCTGATGCCACACAAAAAACGCTGACAGGGGATGGCTGGGTACATACGGGCGACGCCGGTTATGTCGATGAAGATGGCTATCTTTATATTCACGACCGGGTGAAGGACATGATCATTTCGGGCGGAGAAAATGTGTATCCGGCCGAAGTGGAAAGCGCGATTTATGGTCATCCAGATGTGCTCGAAGTCGCGGTGATTGGCGTGCCCGATGACAAATGGGGCGAGGCCGTTAAGGCCGTTTGCGTGCCCAAGCCGGGGGCGACGATTGACCCAGAAAATGTCATCACTTGGGCGCGCGAGCGGATCGCAGGGTTCAAGGTGCCCAAGTCGATTGATATTATCGAGGCGCTGCCGCGCAATGCCAGTGGCAAGATTTTGCGTAAGGATTTGCGCGCACCCTATTGGGCAGGCCGCGATCGGCAGGTTAACTGACGATGTCGGGCGATCTGGCGGCGTTTCGCGCTGACGTTCGGTCTTGGCTGGCAGCGAATTTGACGGACGAGCTGCGCGAGGTATCCGCCAGATCAACGAGCGTGTTTGTTGATAAACAACACACGCTCAAATGGCAGGCCATCTTGCACAAAAAGGGCTGGGTCGCGCCCAGCTGGCCCGCCCAATATGGCGGCACGGGCTGGAGCGAGGCAGAGCGGCATATTTTTGCTTCAGAATGCGCGCTGGCGGGTGCGCCACCCTTGGCGCCCATGGGCCTGCGCATGGTGGCTCCAGCCATCATGCATTATGGCACTGAAGCGCAAAAGGCGCAGTATTTGCCGCGCATCCTTTCTGGCGAAGATTATTGGTGCCAAGGCTATTCTGAGCCGGGGTCGGGCTCTGACCTTGCGTCGCTATCGCTTCGCGCGGAACGCGATGGCGATCATTATATTCTCAACGGGTCCAAAATCTGGACGACGCACGCGCATTTTGCCAACAAGATGTTCTGCCTTGTCCGCACCAGCCGCGAGGGACGACCCCAACAGGGCATTACCTTCCTGCTGCTTGATATGGATACGCCCGGCATCACAGTGCGGCCGATCCATTCCATTGCAGATGATCATGATTTTAATCAGGTCTTTTTTGAAGACGCGCGTGTGCCTGTATCGGGCCGGCTGGGAGAGGAGGATCATGGCTGGAGTGTCGCCAAATATCTGCTCGAATTTGAACGCGCCGTTGCCCATTCTGCTGGGTTGAAAGCGGCGCTGTCAGAGATTGTCCGGCACACCCGCGCTTTGCCGGCGGGCGACGGCGGGGCGATGCTCGATCAGCCTGATATACGCCGCCGGATTTCTGGGCTTGCCGCCCAAATTGATGCAATTGAGGCAAGCGAAGATGTTGTGATGGCGCAGGTGGCGCGCGGACGGAACCCCGGCCCGGCGGCGTCAATGCTCAAAATTCAAGGCACCGAGACTGCGCAAAAGGTTCAGGAATTGGCAGTCGAGCTTGCCGGCGATTATGCCGCTGTCAGCCAATATGCCGCGCGCCAACCGGGAAGCAATGTCGAGGCTATTGGCCCTGAAGTCGCCCTCACGGCAGTGGCGCGATATTTCAATGGCAGAGCCGCCTCCATTTACGGCGGCTCGAATGAAATTCAGCGCAACATCATCGCGAAAATGGTTCTGGGGCTATAGCGGCGCCGAAGGCGCGTCGGGGCGATTGTCGCGCTCGCGTTGGCGTGCGGATTTAAACCCAGGTCGATCTTTGAGCCGCTGATACCAGCTTTGCGTCAGCGGCCCCAATTCAGCATCATAGCCAAAGCTGCTCGCCAGATGCACGGCATAGCCGACGCAGATGTCGGCAATCGTAAAGCGCCCGCCGGCCAGCCAATCGCGGCCATCTTCCAGCTCGGTTTCAATTGCTTTGGCGCGGCCCATGAAGAAGGCTTTATAGTCGTCCACTGCTTGTGGTAGACGCCGCTCTTCGGGCTCCAACCTTGTATAACGCAGCACAATGGTCAGCGGGAAGGTGAGGGTCGCATCACTGCGGTGCAGCCAGTTGAGATAGGGGAGATAATCTGGCTCATCTGGACGTAGCTCCAGCGATGTGCCCGCCGCAATGCGTTGGCATATGGCGGCGCTTTCGGTCAGCAAATGGCCATTTTCTTCCCAAGCGGGGATGGTGCCCAGTGGGTTCACATCCTTAAATTCTTTGGCAAACCAGCGCGGCGGGAAGGCCCACATTTTGAGGTTCAGCGCAAAGCGCGCTTCTTCGGCCGCCCAGAGGCAGCGAAACGAGCGTGCCCCTTCGCAATGGTGCAAAATGGGCAGTGTCATATTGAAATCTCCCGGGGTTTGGCGATGGCCAGGCGATGTTCCCGCCAAGCAATGTAAAGACCGCTGGCAATGATGATTGGCGCCCCCGCCCAAGTAGATGGGCCAGGCAGGACGCCCCAAATCAGCCAGCCATAGAGTGTCGACCAAATAAGCGCGGTATAATCCATCCCCACGACAGTAGAGACGGGGGCATAACGCAGCGATGCCGTCAGCGCGATTTGCCCAAGGCCGCCGCACAGGCCCAGGCCTGCAATGAGGCCCCATTGGCGCGCGTCATGGCTGGAATTTCCCCAAGACAACAAATCTCCCAAAGGCGCGGGCAAGGGCAGCAGATGCAACGCCAGCAGCATCATGGAGGTCAGCAGCGAGAAATAGAACACGGTGGTCGTGGGTGCCTCTGTTCGCCCCAGATCGCGCAATTGCAGGCTGATAATCCCAATCATCAGCGATGCGGTCAGGCCTACCAAAGCGCCTTTCAGCGGAAAGCCGCCACTGCCGGGCTGGATAACAATCAACACGCCCACAAAGCCAATCAGCACTGCGCCCCAGCGGTGCGGGCCGACACGCTCTTTCAGCACCAAGGCCGAAAGTAAGGTTGCGAAAATGGGGACAGTAAAGCCAAGTGTGGCGGCTTCCGCCAAAGGCAGCAGCAAAACGGCGCCAAACGTAAAGAACATGCCCGTCGCGCCCAAGAATGAGCGGCGCAAATGCGCGCCCAGACGCGCGGTCCTTAGGCTGGACAAACCGCTCGACAAGATGACCCATGTCAAAACAACGGGGATCGCCGCAAATTGCCGCCAGAACATAATTTCGGGCAGGCGAATGCCGCTTTCGCTGGCCAATTTGACGCACAGCGAAAGCGAAGACAGGCCAAAGACCGAAAGCAGACGCATCCCCAGCGCCAGCATCCGTCTATCCTGATGCGAAGATTGGCTTTTCGTCACGCAGGCTAGGCATAGGCCGCCCGTCTTGTTGTGCAACAGGAAATGCGCGACGCGCATGGGGTTGCGGTTGAGGGCGGCCCTCGGCTAACGCCGCTTTTATGAAGCACGCTCTAACCACCACTCGCGCCCAGAATTTTGCTGCTTGGTATCAGGAGGTCATCTCCGAGGCAGACCTTGCTGAAGAATCGGGGGTGCGTGGCTGCATGGTCATCCGCCCTTGGGGCTATGGCATTTGGGAGCGTATCCAAAAGCTCATGGACAACGAAATCAAGCTGGCCGGCGTTGAGAACTGCTATTTCCCGCTGTTCATTCCGCTCTCTTTCTTTGAAAAAGAGGCAGACCATGTCGAAGGCTTTGCCAAGGAGATGGCCGTGGTCACGCACCATCGGCTGGTGGGAGATGGCAAGGGCAAGTTGGTACCTGATCCAGACTCCAAGCTGGAAGAGCCGCTGGTCGTCCGTCCAACCTCGGAAACAGTGATTGGAGCGGCAATGAGCCGCTGGGTGCAAAGCTGGCGGGATCTGCCCTTGCTGACCAACCAATGGGCCAATGTTGTCCGCTGGGAAATGCGCACCCGTATGTTCCTGCGTACGTCTGAGTTTTTGTGGCAAGAGGGCCATACTGCGCATGCCGACCGCGATGATGCGATGGTCGAAACGCGCCGCGCGCTGGAAATGTATCGCGCCTTTGCCGAAGGCCCGCTTGCGATGCCAGTGGTGGCGGGTGAAAAGCCAGAAAATGAACGCTTCCCTGGTGCTGTCGCGACCTATTCGATTGAAGCGATGATGCAGGATGGCAAGGCACTGCAAGCCGGCACCTCGCATTATCTGGGCACGGGCTTCGCAGAAGCAGCAGGCATCCGCTATCAGGATAAAGAAGGCGCACAGCAATATTGCCACACGACCAGCTGGGGCGTGTCCACGCGTCTGATTGGCGGCGTCATTATGACGCATGGTGATGATGATGGTCTGCGCTGCCCGCCGCAAGTGGCGCCGCAGCAGGTGGTGATCATCCCCATGCTGCGTGACAGCGATGAGGATGACGCCATTCTTGATTATTGCCGCAGTCTGGCCGCCGAGTTGCGCAAGCAGAGCGCCTTTGGGGAGCCCGTGCGCGTGCTGTTGGATGTTAAAGCGACCAAGGCATCCAACAAGCGCTGGGCATGGGTTAAGAAGGGCGCGCCGATCATTGTAGAAGTTGGCCCGCGCGATGTGGCAGGCGGCAATGTCGCGGTGCTGCGCCGGGATCGTCTGTATAAAGATGATGGCAAGCTGGCCTCATCTTTTGATCCGCGGGATGATTT
>JAGWVG010000126.1 GCA_018970965.1 Alphaproteobacteria bacterium
GATGACGGGCCATCCCAAGCCGCTCCATCAAGCCCCAGCTGCGATCATTATTTTCAACTGTGATGGCCCAAACACTCTCATCGGGCAGGTGATGAAACGCCCAGCTGATCGCAGCCGAAGCGGCTTCATGCGCATAACCTTGGCCCCACATGTCATAGGCCAAGCGCCAACCCACTTCGACTTGGCCTGAAATTGGCGTGCCCTCTGCCCCACGGATCAGCCCGCACCAGCCAATCAGCCGCCCATCTTCCTTGCGCTCCACTGCCCAAAAGCAATGGCCCAGCCGCGCCTGCAAATCCCGCAGCCGCGCGATCAACGCATCGACATCATCCAACGTCATCAACGGCCCCAGAAAACGCATCACGCGCGGATCGGTATTGATCGCGTGAAAGGCAATGCGATCTGCATCGCGCCAGTCCCGCAAGATCAATCGATCCGTCTCGAGGCGAAACTCAGCCATTGAGAAGGCGTGCGGCGTGCAGCGCGTGATACGTCAAAACGCCCGAACAGCCCGCCCGCTTGAACGCCAGTAAAGTTTCCAAAACCAGCTTATCCCGGTCACCCGCGCCGGCCGCAACCGCCGCCTCGATCATCGCGTATTCCCCCGACACTTGGTAAGCGAAAACAGGCACTTCAAACGCCTGCTTCACGCGGCAAATAATGTCGAGATAGGGTAAGCCCGGCTTTACCATGACGCTATCGGCGCCCTCTTCCAAATCCAGTGCGACTTCTCGCAGCGCCTCTTCGGCATTTGCCGGATCCATCTGATAGGTTTTTTTATCGCCTTGCAGCAATCCGGCTGCGCCCACTGCATCGCGGAACGGGCCGTAAAAGGCACTCGCATATTTTGCGGCGTAGGACATGATCTGGACATTGGGGAAAGCGCCTTCCTCCAAAGCCGCTCGGATGGCTCCAATACGGCCATCCATCATGTCTGACGGAGCGATAATGTCTGCCCCAGCGCGCGCTTGGTTCAGCGATTGACCAACGAGCACCTCAACAGTCGCATCGTTGAGGACATAGCCCTTGTCGTCAATCAACCCATCATGGCCGTGCGCGGTATAAGGGTCGAGCGCGACATCCGTCAGCACACCAATATCGGGCACAGCATCCTTAATAGCGCGGGTAGCGCGGCACATGAGGTTGTCTGGGTTAAGCGCTTCACGCCCATCATCGGTGCGCAGCTCGCGCGGGGTGTTGGGGAATAAGGCGATGCAGGGAATACCCAGATCACGAGCTTCCTTCGCGCGCTCAACAATTTGCGGGATCGACCAGCGCGACACGCCGGGCAAAGTGGCAATTGGCTCTTCTGCGTCCCCTGCCGTGATGAACAGCGGCCAGATCAGGTCGGCAGCGGTCAGCACCGTTTCTCCATGGAGCGCACGGCTCCACCCTGAGGCACGCGTGCGCCGCATGCGCGTGGCAAGATGAAGGCTGTTGGTCATCCGATCACCTCAGTTTCTGTACGTCTCTTATAGAAGAAAGATCAGGCCGCGACCATGCGCGATTTGCGCCAGCCGCCGTGGAGATAATAAGCGATAGAGAGCAGCGCCGAGGTGATTGCGCTTGAGCCAAAGGCCGCCCAAATCGCATCTGCCCCCCAATGCGGATACAGGGAGAAGCCGACGCTAAAGCGCATCACCACTGCCGACAGCAGCAAAATGACAAAAGGTATAATCACAGCCCCATTGGCGCGCACGACTGAGCCGACGACCATAGAGATGCCGACCAAGACAAAGGTCCAGCCAATCATCAGATTGATATGCGCGGCCAATGCAATCGCCGGGCTTCCCGCCGGGAGAAACAGGCCTGCAAGGGCATGATTGGCGAGTGTGATGAGGCCCAGCAGGCTCGCCGTCATCATAACATTTATGCCAATGCCCGCCCACGCCACGCGGTTGAGGCGCGACCAATTGCCCGCGCCAATATTCTGCGCTGCCATCGCGCTGACCGCGCTGCCCACAGCCACCGCAGGCATTTGCACATAGCTCCACAATTGGTTCATCACGCCATAGGCCGCTGCCATATCCACGCCCTCGCGGTTGATAAGGCCAATCATCACCAGCGACGAAAGCGACATCACAATCATCGACAGGCCCATGGGCATGCCCTTGCCCAATATCGGGCGGATATGCGCCAAATCGGGCTTAAGCCAACGCAGCTCTGCACCTTTCAGCCGGATCACAATATCTCGGCGATAAATTTGCCAGATGAGCACCAATACGCTCAAAAATGTGGCAAGCGCCGACGCGAAGGCTGAACCAGCAATGCCCATGGCGGGAATGGGGCCGACACCCAAAATAAATACCGGGTTCAACCCCGCATCAAGCACAACGTTCAGCAGCGTATTCCAAAGCGGCGTCACGGCATCGCCAGCGCCCCGCATCGCTGAGGTCAACAGCACACCCAGAAACGCAAAGGGCATGCCCAAAAAGATGACGCGCAAATATGTGAGCGCGAACGGAAAGGCTGCCGCAGGGGTCGATAGCACATGGAGAATTTGAGGCGTAAATACCCAGCCCAAAACGGCGCACACAACGCCCAACAGCGTAAACAGGCCAATGGCGGCCCCCAAAGTCCTCCGAACATCATCAATGTCACGCCGGCCCATGGCTTGGCCAATCATGATGGTGGTCGCCATCGCAAAGCCAAACATGGTGGAATAGAGCAGAAACAGCGTCATATTGGCATTGGCGGTGGCCGCCAGCGCCTTTTCTCCCAAAAACTTGCCGACAAAGACCGCGTTGACCGAGCCGTTCATCGATTGGAGGATGTTCACCCCCAAAGATGGCAGCGCAAAGAGAAACAGCGTCTTGGCAACCGGACCCTGTGTCAGGTCGCGCTGGCGGGGCCGATCACTCACGCGCCGAGCCGGGCGAGAGCAGCCGTCAATTTCTCAACTTCCGCCGCCTTTTCGGCATGGTCGGCGCGCGCCTTTTCAACAGCCTCGGGCTTTGCTTTTTCGACAAAGGCAGGGTTGTTCAAGCGCCCGGCAAGTGACGCGGCTTCCTTTGAAACCGCCTCAATTGCTTTGGTGATGCGCGCGCGTTCTGCCGCCAGATCAATCACGCCTTCCAGCGGCAGCACAAAGGTTGCTTCATCCACAACCAATTGCACCGCGCCCCCAGCGGGTGCCGCATCGGTAGAGACGGCATCGAGACGCGCCAACCGCGCAATGGCGGCCTGTTGATTGGCCAAGCGCTCAACAGTCAACGGCCCAGCATCGCGCACAAACGCGTTGAGACGCGCACCAGGCGCAATGCCGAGTTCGTTCTTTGCTGTACGCACTTCGCTGACCAGACGGATCAGCCAATCAATTTCCGCGCTCGCCGCCGCATCTGCCGAAGCCCCCGGCGCAGGCCAGCGCGCATGGATCAGATCATAAGGGCGGTCTGCCAGCGCGTGCCACAGCTCTTCCGTAATGAAGGGCATGAAGGGATGAAGCATGACCAGAATCTGATCAAGCACCCAGCCTGCAACAGCCTTTGTTTCGTCATCAATCTGGCCCTTGATCAGTTCCAGATACCAGTCGCAGAATTGATCCCACACAAAGTGGTAAATGGCATCGGCCATGCCATCAAAGCGCAGTTCCTCAAATGCTTTGTCGAGCTTCGCCAGCGTTGCCGACACTTCGCTTATGATCCAACGATTGATAGCAGATGTCGCGGCGGGCGCTTCCAGGCTTGTACTGCCACTTATGCCATTGGCTTGTGCAAAGCGTGTCGCGTTCCACAGCTTGGTCGCAAAGTTGCGATAGCCTTCAACGCGCTTTTCATCCATTTTCACATCGCGGCCTTGGCTTTCCATTGCCGCCATGAAGAAGCGCAGCGCATCGGCGCCATATTGATCAATCAGCCCCAGCGGATCGACCACATTGCCCTTGGATTTGGACATTTTCTGCCCATCGGCCGCACGCACCAGACCGTGGAGATAGAGCGTCTTCCACGGGACATCCTTCATAAACTGAATGCCCTGCATCGCCATGCGCGCATCCCAGAAGAAGAGAATGTCAAAGCCAGAAATCAGCACATCATTGGGATAATGACGGGCAAGGGCCTCGGTCTGATCAGGCCAGCCCAGCGTGCCGAACGGCCAAAGCGCGGAGGAGAACCAAGTATCGAGGACGTCAGGATCGCGCGTCAGATCTTTCCCACCTGCAAGCGCCTTCGCCTCGTCTTCGCTTTCGGCCACAAACACATTGCCGTCCGCATCATACCAAGCCGGAATCTGGTGGCCCCACCACAGCTGGCGCGAGACGCACCAAGGCTGGATATTTTCCATCCAGTTGAAATAGGTTTTTTCCCAAGTCTGGGGCACGACTTTGATCGCGCCAGACTTCACCGCCTCAATTGCAGGCTTGGCGAGCGTTTCGGCATCAACATACCATTGATCTGTCAGCCAAGGCTCAATCACCTGGCCAGAACGGTCCCCAAAGGGCGTTTGGATGACGCGATCTTCAACCTTTTCGAGCAGGCCCGCCGCCTCAATTGCAGCGACCACCTGCTTGCGCGCCTCGAAGCGATCGAGCCCAACAAAATCTGCCGGAACCAAACCATCTGCGGTTTGCACAACACGCGCTTCAGCATCGAGCATGTTGAGCATGTCAGCCGCCTTAATGCCCGCGCGCTTGCCCACTTCAAAATCGTTAAAGTCATGCCCTGGTGTAATTTTAACCGCGCCTGAGCCCAGTTCGGGATCGGCATGCTCATCCGCAACAATCGGGATTTCGCGGCCCGTGATCGGCAGGCGCACCTTTTTGCCGACCCACGCCTTATACCGATCATCCTCCGGGTTCACGGCAATGGCCATATCGGCAAGCATTGTTTCGGGCCGCGTTGTTGCAACCGAAATATGCCCGCTGCCATCTGCCAACGGATAGCGGAAGTGCCAGAACTTGCCGTTCACTTCGCGGGTTTCGACCTCAAGGTCCGAAATCGCGGTTTTCAGGCCCGGATCCCAATTGACCAGCCTTTTGTCTCGGTAAATGAGCTTTTGGTTATAGAGATCAACAAAGACCTTCAGGACCGCGCGGCTAAAGCCTTCATCCATCGTGAAGCGTTCATTTGCCCAATCCATTGAACAGCCAAGACGGCGGAGCTGACGGGTAATCTGCCCGCCCGATTCCTCTTTCCATTCCCAGACTTTGGCGATGAAGTCTTCGCGCGTGAAATCGGTGCGCTTTTGCCCCTTCTCATTCAATTGGCGTTCCACCACCATTTGCGTGGCAATGCCCGCATGGTCGGTGCCGACGACCCAAAGCGCATCTTTGCCCTTCAGACGCGCGTGGCGAATGAGAATGTCTTGCAGGGTATTATCAAGCGCATGGCCGATGTGCAGGCTGCCCGTTACATTTGGCGGCGGATTGACGATCGTATAGGGCTCGGCCGTGGGGCGATGCGGGCGGAAGGCCCCTGTTTCTTCCCAATGGGCATACCACTTCGCCTCAATGGCGGACGGATCGAATGTTTTAGGCAGTTCTGACATGATGCGCCGCCTTTGCCAGCCGCGTCGCAGGGTTGCAACCCGCAGGCGGAAGCGATGCTAAGATGGCGCAGCGTTTAGCCGGGCTCTTGCCCCGTAATGCGTGCCACTTCTTGCGC